>DYSM01000127.1 GCA_020718265.1 Draconibacterium orientale
TCAAGCATATAGATTGTTTAGCTGAAATAAAACAGGCTTTTTAGACCGGACTCAAATATTGTCAATCAAATGCCTATAATCCCGCTAAACTGTTTTCTAACTTTTTGATATAAAAGTGTTTAAAATTAGTTATTAAAAAAATATTAACAATGTAGTGTCGCTTAAAAAAAAGTCGTAATTTTACGGTTCGGAAACCCCATTGCTACAAAAAAGTCAAACATACTGTAAATCAGCACGAAGACCCATGAGTTTGTTTACCCATTTACACCTGCACACGCAGTATTCTATTCTCGACGGCGCGTCAGCCATACCCAAGCTGATAGAAAAAGCCAAAGCCGACGGAATGTCGTCGATAGCCATCACCGATCACGGAAACATGTTCGGCGTAAAATTGTTTCACAAGTACGCAACCAAAGCCGGGTTAATGCCCATTCTCGGCTGCGAAGTGTATGTTGCGAACGAATCCAGAACGCGCCGCGATAAGGAATTAGACAAGAAATCGAACCACCTTGTTGTGCTTGCCAAGAACAGAATCGGCTACGAAAATCTTGTTAAATTAGTGTCATACAGTTGGATAGAAGGTTTTTACCGTCGTCCGCGCGTGGATAAAGAGTTGTTGAAACAATATTCCGAAGGCTTAGTTGTTGCTTCGGCTTGTTTGGGCGGTTCCATACCGCGAGCAATTTTAAAAGGCGATTTGAAAAAAGCCGAAGAAGATGCTGCTTGGTACAAAGAAGTGTTTGGCGACGATTTTTATTTGGAAATGCAACGTCATATTTCCGGAAATCCGCAAGTGGACGAAAAAACTTACAAACATCAAAAATTTGTAAACGAAGAACTTGTAAAAATTGCTCAAAAACTTGATATTAAGTTAATTGCCACAAACGACGTTCATTTCATAAACAAAGAAGATGCTCCGGCGCACGATATTCTGATTACGCTCAGCACGGGCGCAAAATTGGACGACCCTGCGCGGATGCGTTATTCGGGCGAAGAGTATTTCAAAACTCAAAAAGAAATGTCGGCACTATTTGCCGATATGCCTGAGGCACTTGCAAATACAATGGAAATTGCAGCTAAAATCGAAAAATATGATTTAGACCGCGCACCTGTAATGCCTGAATTTACGCTGCCCGAAGGATTTACATCGGAAGGCGATTATCTGCGCCACATCACGGATGAAGGTGCTAAAATGCGTTGGAAAGAAATTACTTCTGAAACCAGAGAACGTATTGATTTTGAATTGAATACGATTATCGGAATGGGATTTCCGGGATACTTTCTCATTGTTTGGGATTTTATACGTGTCGGGCGAGAAATGGGCGTTTCCGTAGGTCCCGGACGGGGTTCTGCCGCAGGTTCTGCCGTAGCTTATGCTTTGAAAATTACCGATATAGACCCAATTAAGTACGGTTTGCTGTTTGAGCGGTTTTTGAATCCTGACCGTATTTCAATGCCCGATATTGATATTGACTTTGACGAAGACGGACGACAAAAAGTTTTGGATTATGTCGTAGAAAAATACGGAAAAAAACGTGTGGCGAACATCATTACCTTCGGCACAATGGCAACAAAATCAGCCATTAAGGATGTCGGACGCGTGCTGGAATTGCCGCTTTCGGAAGCCGACCGTTTATCGAAACTCGTTATCGAAAAACCCGGAACAACGTTCACAAAAGCCTACGACGAATCGCCCGAATTGCGTGCCGAAAAGAAATCTTCCAATCCGTTAATTGTGGACACACTGAAATTTGCGGAAATTCTCGAGGGTTCCGTGCGACAAACCGGCGTTCATGCTTGCGGAATTATCATCGGTAAAGACGATTTGGAAAATTATATTCCGCTCAGTACCAGCAAAGAATCAGACCTTTACGTTACGCAATACGACGGAAAACACGTTGAGGATATTGGTTTATTAAAGATGGACTTTTTGGGTTTGCGCACGCTTTCCATCATCATGGATGCTGTTGCTAACGTAAAGATGTCCAAAGGAATAGATGTTGATATTGACCATCTCTCGCTCGAAGACCCGACAACGTTTCAACTCTTTGCAAAAGGCGATACCACGGCACTGTTCCAGTTCGAGTCCGACGGGATGAAAAAATATCTGCGACAGCTAAAACCTTCTCGTTTTGAGGATTTAATTGCGATGAACGCGCTGTATCGTCCGGGTCCGATGGATTATATTCCGAGTTTCGTGGCACGTAAACACGGAAAAGAGACGATAAATTACGATTTGCCCGGCATGGACGAATTTCTTGACAACACGTACGGAATTACGGTGTATCAGGAACAGGTCATGCAGTTGTCGCAAAAACTTGCAGGTTTTACAAAAGGCGAAGCGGATACACTCCGTAAAGCTATGGGTAAGAAGAACATGGAGCTTATGGATAAGCTCAAAGGCAAATTTATTTCAGGGTGCGAAAAAAACGGATTTCCTGTAAAAACTGTCGAGAAAATTTGGAACGACTGGGAAAAATTTGCGTCTTACGCCTTCAATAAATCGCACTCCACGTGTTACGCCTATATCGCATATCAAACTGCATATTTGAAAGCGCATTTCCCGGCAGAATACATGGCTGCCGTGATGAGCCGCAACGCATCGGACATCAAAAAAGTGTCGATGTTTATGGAAGATACAAAACGCTCCGGAATCGAAGTTCTCGGTCCGGACGTGAACGAAAGTATCGACCGTTTTACCGTAAATAAAAAAGGTCAAGTGCGTTTCGGAATGGCTGCCGTAAAAAGTGTCGGCGAGGCAGCAGTGGAAGAAATTGTGCGCGAACGTACGGAGCGCGGACCGTTCAAAGATTTTTACGATTTCGTTGAGCGTGTGAATCTTACGGCTGTAAACAAACGAACCATCGAGGCTTTGGTTTATGCCGGCGGATTTGATTCGTTCGGACACAAACGCAACCAATTTTTTGCCGTATTACCCGGAAGCGAAACAAATTTCTTAGAGGAATGCATTCGTTACGGAAATAAAATTAACAGCAGCGGAGATACCAATCAGAACAGTCTTTTTGGCGGCGCGCAAACGGTCGAAATCAAAAAACCGACCATGCAGCAAGTCGAAGAATGGGATTTGTTTGAAAAACTTGAAAAAGAACGCGAATACATCGGTATCTATCTGTCAGAGCATCCGTTAGACCGATTTAAGCTCGAAATAAATTCGTATTGCAATATCACAACTTCCGATTTGCAAAACTTGAATCAGCTTGCCGGAAAAGATATTCGCGTAGCAGGAATTGTCAAAAACGTGATTCATGCCACCACAAAAACAGGTAAACCCTTCGGTTCGTTTGAGATAGAAGATTTTTACGGCACGTTTAAAGTCATGTTGTTCGGAAACGATTATATCAAATTTAAAAATTATTTGACAAAGAATTATGCCATTCTCATTCGCGGAAAAGCAGAACCGCGCTGGGCAAGCACAACGGGCGAACTAGAATTTAAACCCAATACCATAGAAATGCTTGCCGAAATACGCG
The DNA here is from genome assembly GCA_020718265.1 of Draconibacterium orientale. Taxonomy (GTDB): domain Bacteria; phylum Bacteroidota; class Bacteroidia; order Bacteroidales; family JAADGE01; genus DYOJ01. The sequence goes on from DYSM01000127.1 coordinate 3,492, forward strand.
ACAAAATGGTACATTCGCTTGCCATTAAAGTGCCTTTAGACGATTTGTCGGACGATTTAATTTCAGAACTTCAAGATTTAATGGGTTCTTACAAAGGCAATAAAGATTTGAAATTTTTGATTTATGACCCCAAAACAAACGTTCATATTCAAATGTTTTCACGAAGTCATAAAATAAATATCACGGAAGAATTATTAGCTGTTTTGGACAAAAAAAGTCCGAATATCATGTATCAAATTTCTTAGGATTTCAATTGTTTGGCTAATTGTCGGTTTGTATATCTTGCCCATATTGTGCTGATAATCAAACCGGTAATAATGTGCCAAACGCCCCACCACGCGGCAATAAACGCCACGCCGCCGTATCCGTCGGGAAAAATTTTGTGATTGAAAAACAAAATCAAAGCTAAGCCGGAATTCTGAATCCCGATTTCAATCGTGATGGTTTTCCGGTTTTCTGTTCCCACGCGCATAAGTCCGCCGGCAGACCATCCGATTAAATACGCCAACAGGTTGTGAATGATAACGATAGGAAAAATTACATGTATGTATTTCATAAACAACCCGAAATTTGCAGCCAAAGCCCCTGCAACAAAGGCAAAAAAGGCAAAAAGCGAAAACAGTTTTATCGGTTTCACGATTTTTTTTGTCAGTTCCGGAAATTTATGAGAAAAGAACATGCCGACCGTTAAAGGCAACGCCATCAGCAATAAAATGGTTTCCATAACTTGCGAAAACGGAATGTGAATCGGATGCACCAGCGGCAGCGTTTCCAGATACAAATTGCCCCAAAACGTAAAATTGAGTGGTGTCATAATTACCGAAGCCAAGTCTGCAATTGCCGTTAAACTGACCGAAAGTGCAATATTTCCTTTGGCAAGCGAAGTGATAAAATTAGACACATTTCCGCCCGGGCACGCGGCTACCAGCAACATTCCCAACGCAATAGCAACCGGAAGTTTTATCGAAATTATCAACAAAAATGTAAACGCAGGCAGCAAAACAAATTGCGCAACAAAACCTGTAATGACCGGTTTCGGATTTTTTTTCAAGTCAAGAAAATCCTGTTTCTTAATGCCAAGCGCAACGCCGAACATAATGAACGCAATCACAATATTCATAACGAACAGACTGCCTTCGTTAAAATTCAGCGACACGCCGTTCAGCTCTTCTAACGTTTTGATAAAATTTTCATACATGTAGCAAAATTAGAAAAAAATCAATTTTCGCTCACAATTTTATTGATAATTTGCATAATTAAATCGCTTTCAAACCCGCGACTTGCCGCAAACCGAAAAAGTTTCTGCTTTAACTTCATTTTATCCGGTTCTTTTTCTGTTTTTAATTTTGATTTCAGAATTTCTTCTAAATTTTTTTTATAAGATATTTTATCAATTTCAGAAAAAACGCTTAAAATGAGCTTTTCCGGAATGCGTTTTTGTTTCAAATGTGCCGAAATTTTAAGTTTGCCCCATTTTTCAAATTTCAGTTTGTCGCGCACAAAAGCCGTTGTATAGCGTTGATTGTCAAGAAATTTTTCCGAAATTAAATACTGTATCACCGCATCGGCATTTTGTTCGGAAACCTCCCATTGTTTCAATTTTTGTCGAATATCGAATTCGCACTTTTCGCCCTTGCTGCATAATGCGGCAGCTTTTGCGAGATATTTGTCGGGCGGGTTTATTAAATTTTCGTGCTCCATTAATTATTTCGTTTTCTCTAAAAAAAATTGCATTCGGCTTTTTTTACAAAATTATGCAATATTTTTAGCTTATCAGAAAAATCGGTGTTTTTTTTCGCTCATTTTTTTCATACTTTTGTTGCGTGAATTTTAGCCCGAAATCATGCAAAAAGCTGAATTAAATTTTATCGTTATCGAAGGCAACATCGGTGCCGGAAAAACCTCATTATCAACAAAAATCGCCGAAGAATATAACGCAAAATGAAAAATTTTAGCTAAATTAGAATAAACCTATAGTTGCATTTGCGGCTTGATTTCATCAAATAATAAAATTAACAGCAATGAAACAGATTACTTTCCTTTTTTTCCTGATTTTACTCTTTACATCGTGTCGAAACGAATCAACACACTTAAAAACAGTATTTGGACGAACGCTCAACTTGCCGGTCTCTGATAATTCGAATCGTCCTTGGGGTGTTCAGTATCGTACAAAAGACACACAAAAAATTCTTACCGTATATTTTAAAGGACGGTATTTGGTAAATTATGATTTCGAAACCGGCAATATTATTGACAGCGTAACCTTACCGTTTGCCGGCAAACGTAATCTTTACGGTTTTAGGTATATATCGTCTGATTCTATTCTCTTACTTCATTCGGAGCCGTTCGGACAACCACGAACTTCAGATAGTTGTATGATTCTGATAAACTCGAAATCAAAGATTTTGCATGTATATCCAATGGCGAATTTACCTGTTTTAAGTTCTCAAAATCAAAATGATGATATTAAAGAAATTGCGGCGATAAATTTGATATTTGAACCTCTAAACGCCGATTCTAAAAATGTATATTTTCATTATACAAACGGAATTCCTGAGTTTCATCAAAAATTGAAGCAAAAAGATTTTGAAGCAGGCGGACATGTAAACTTACAAAGTGAAAAATATACTCCGCACCCGGTAAAAATGCCGTTCTCGGGCGCGGATACCTATTTTCCGACAGATTTTCATGATTCGTTTTATGCTCAAAATGCAGAAAGCGAGCTTGTTTACGGTTTTCGGTATTTTGATACGGTTTATGTTTACAATCCAAACTCGAAAAACGTAAGAAAAGAAAGATTACAATTTGAGCTTTTTCCAAAAGTCTATGATTTTTCTAAAAACAAACCTGAAAATTTTGATTTATTCTCACAATATTTGCAGATTTATTACGACAGCTATCGGCACCGGTATATTAGGTTTGCTTATTTGCGAGGTGATAAATCAGAATTGCCTGCTTTTAAAAATAAGGGAACAAGCGTTTTCGTTGCCTATGACGATAATTTTCAAAAAATCGGAGAAGGACTATTTCCTTCGGGCTTAGCAACTGTATATCCATTTTTTACAGAAGAAGGGGCATGGTTTATTGATTTGGAAGAATTAGCAGAAAATTCTGATAGGCTCTGTTACAGGTTATGTAATTTTGAATTAGAAAAAGGAGGCGTAAAATACGAATTGGAAAAAGTCAGAGCAGACCTTGTCGCACCAAAAGATACCGGAGCAATGGCGTACTTCAAGCAGTTAGGCTTTTCAAAACCAAATAGTTTTGTTATATTAGTTCCCGTTATGACTTCATGTAAATCCTGTGCCGATTATGCAGTCAGCTATGTTTTGTCAAATACAGATTTTTGCTCTAAAAACAATATTCACCTAATAGTTGCCGGTAAAGATAAAGCTCGGCGTAAGCAATTCTTGCACACGAATAACTTAGACAGCCTGCCTGAATGTGTTAAAATTGATTCGACCGAGCAGAATTTGAATTATTTCGAGGCTTTTTACAATCCGACACTATACATTATTGAAAACAACGCAGTGAAATTTCAACGGAATTATTTGCCGGATGATATTTTTTTGTTGCAAGAAGACATAAATAAATTCTTATTAAAAAAATAGAGGACTCAATTGGGATAGTTGCATTTTTTAGAAAAAATCCGAGAATATGCGCAGTTTTAAAATGTTAATAACTCGCAGAAAAAATCTGCGCAAATTCCGCGCTTTATTTTTACTTTTGTTGCGTGAATTTTAGCCCGAAATCATGCAAAAAGCTGAATTAAATTTTATCGTTATCGAAGGCAACATCGGTGCCGGAAAAACCTCATTATCAACAAAAATCGCCGAAGAATATAACGCAAAACTCATTCTGGAACAGTTTGCCGACAATCCGTTTTTGCCAAAATTCTACAAAGAACCGGAACGTTACTCGTTTCAGTTGGAATTGTCGTTTCTTGCCGACCGTTTCCACCAGTTACACAAAGAGTTAACCGACCAAAGTCTGTTTAATTCCTTTACGGTTGCGGATTATTATTTTACAAAATCACTTATATTTTCGGGAAATACACTTTCGGATGACGAATTTAGACTTTATCGCCGTTTGTTTAACATTATTTACACGACATTACCGAAACCGAATTTGTATGTATATCTGCATGTTACAGTTGATAACTTAATCAAAAACATTAGGCGACGCGGGCGCGATTACGAACGACACATCAAGCCCGATTATTTGGAAAATATCCAAAATGCGTATTTCGATTATTTCAAACAACACAGCAACGACATGACATTTTTGGTAATTGACACAAATAATATAGACTTTGTTAAGAATCCTTCTGACTATCAAAAAGTTAAGCACGAGATTTTTGGTAAAGAATATCCAAAAGGCAT
>DYSM01000128.1 GCA_020718265.1 Draconibacterium orientale
TAATTTGTTGATATTTAGGAAGATATAATTTTACCATACTTTTTTGAGCGGATACAAAATTTCGTTCCGAATGTTTTTAGAAATTTTGTTGAAATTCAATTGAAACTATTAAAAAACAACAGAATGACTACTTTTTGACCATTGAATGACTACTAAATGACAATACATTCGATTGAAAAAATGACTACAACCTACATAAATTCAAATATTTACACGTTTTCTTACAAATACTAAATATTCGTATAAATATTGTCAAAAATATCGCAGAAATTAAAACTAAATTTCTAATTTTATCAGATACAAATTTTTAAGTTATGGACGAAAAAATTAAGGTTTCCGACAGCACGCAGCACGAAATATCTTGCAAAAATTGCGGGAGTAAACTCACGTTTCTGCCCGGCACAACAAGTTTAAAGTGCGGAAATTGCGGCACGGAAAATGCCATCGAAATAGATGAGAGTAAACGACGAGATGCTACGAAAGAGATTGATTATTTGTCGTTTATACGCAATATGGCATCGGAAGCGACAACTGTTGAAGTTACAACCGTGAAGTGTACAAGTTGCGGCGCCGACACAACGTTCAACCCAAATGTTGTGTCTTCGGAATGTGATTTTTGCGGAAGTCCGCTCGTGGCTGCAAATGCACACAAGTCGCGCGTTGTGGAAGCAAAGGCGATGTTACCGTTCAAGGTTACGGACAAAGAAGGCGTGGATTTGTATAAAAAGTGGCTCAAAAAACTGTGGTTTGCGCCCAATAAGTTGAAAACGTATGCGCGTCAAGCCGAAAAATTAGCCGGCGTTTACATTCCGTATTGGACTTATGATTCCGACACTAAAACGCATTACACAGGCGAGCGCGGCGATGATTATCAGAGAACCGAGTCTTATACCGAAAACGGCGAAACTAAAACGAGAACTGTTACCGAAACAAGCTGGACACGGGTGAGCGGTCGTGTGGTAAGATTTTTCGATGATGTGTTAATTCCTGCAAGTCAATCATTACCAATAAAATACGTTGAACGCCTCGAACCTTGGGATTTGGAAAATTTAATTCCGTACGATACAAAATTCTTGAGCGGTTTTAAATCTGAAACCTACCAAGTTGCAATCGAAGCCGGCTTTGATAAAGCAAAAGTGAAAATGGACGATAAAATACGTTCCGATATTCGCAGCGACATCGGCGGCGACCACCAACGCATTCATACCGTAACTACGGATTTTAATGCTATCACATTCAAACACATCCTGTTACCGATTTGGATTAGCGCATACCGTTACAATCAAAAAGTGTATCGGTTTATGATTAACGGCAGAACCGGCGAAGTGCAAGGCGAACGTCCGTGGAGTTGGATAAAAATTACGCTTGCCATTCTTGCGGTTTTGGCAATTATCGGCGGAATTTACTATCTGTCTGAGGGACAAGCGACTCTGGCTGCGCCCGATGAAAATTTCCCTGTTTATGAGGAGGATGTTACAGATACAATCTACAATTTTGTGTGGTTGCCTATTGTTTTTCAAACACGGAAAATTAAAGATTTTTTCAGAAGAAAATAAGTATTTTGTATAAAAAAAAGTGCTAAAGCGTTAAACTTTGGCACTTTTTTTTTAGAATCGAAAATTCTACTTCAAAATTCCTTTGGAAATTACGAGGCGTTGCACTTGGTTTGTGCCTTCGTAAATTTGGCAAAGCTTGGCATCGCGCATCATTTTTTCCACGCCGAAATCGCGCGAGTAACCGTCGCCGCCCATGACTTGCACCGCGTCTGTGGTAACTTCCATCGCAATATCGGAGGCGTAATATTTTGCCATTGCTGACAAAGTTCCGGGCGATTTGAAACCTTGTTCGTAATACCAAGCGGCTTTCCAAGTCATTAAGCGCGCGAGTTCAATTTTTGTTGCCATTTCAGCCAACATAAATGAAACGCCTTGGTTTACAGTGATTGGCGCGCCGAATTGAATGCGTTTTTTCGCCCAGTCTCTGGCTGTTTCAAATGCACCGCGCGCAATGCCCACGCTCAACGCGGCAACGCCTGTACGCGTGCGGTCGAAGGTTTTCATACCGATAAGAAAGCCTTCGCCTTCACGTCCGAGCAAGTTTTCAACCGGAACTTCAACATCGTGAAACAAAATTTCGTTTTGAACGGAGCCGCGTTGTCCCATTTTGTTCAAATGTGGCTTAATTTCGATGCCCGGCGAATTGGTCGGAACTACGAAACATGACAAACTTCGTGCGCCGCGTTCCGGGTCAGCTTGCGCGAATACTGTCAAAAATGTAGAAACTTCGCCGTTGGTAATGAAGCGTTTATGACCGTTCATAATGTATTTGTCGCCTTTACGAATGGCGTTTGTGCGGATTCCGGCAACATCGGAACCGGCGTTTGGCTCGGTCAGTGCATAAGCGACTGCGCCTTTTTCCTCGATGAGCTGCCCCATGAAACGTTTCATTTGTTCGTCGTTAGCAGCAATTACCCAAGGCGTGAGTGCTAACATGTTGGCATCTATGCTGATACCGATGCCTGCGCACACTGCTCCGAGTTCTTCCGAACCAAGTTGGCTGTCGAAAATATTGAGTCCTTCGCCGCCGAATTGTTTAGGAATTTGGGAGTTTATTAAATTTTCGTCATACGCTTTTTTGACAACTTCCCACGGAAAATCGCCGCTTTCGTCGTATTTTGCGCGCACAGGTTTAATAACTCGTTGTGCGAAATCGCGATATTTTTCTACAATCGCTTGTTGTTCTTTTGATAATGAAAAATCAATCATAATTGTGGAATTTCTTTTCGTCTAAAATATCTAAATAAAATGAAATAAAAAATTTTAAACATTATTTAGTGCCAAAATCTTTTAGCATTGAACATTCTGTCCGAAATTCGGCGTATTGTTCGGGGTAATTTTTTTTCAAATTTTGTGCGTAAATATTCTGAATCACAGGCTTTTGCGTGCCTTCTTCCCAATATTGCATACTGTCAAAATAGGTATCAACTTCATGCTTGATGCCGGCGCAAAGGAATGTAATTTCTGCTTTCTTTTCAACATCGGAATGCAATTTGATAGCTTCTTCGTAGTATTTTAACGCTTCGGAGCAGGTTTTGTAATTTGCGTTTACCTCGCTGTTATGCTCTGTATAAATTACTGAATTTCCGTAAACACTTTTTCCGTAACACACAGCATACCAATGTTTTCCGAAGTATGAAAGGTTGTAATACGCGTTTCCGAGCCAAAATGCACGTTCAGCTTTTTTCTTTGTGTCTTTCTCTGCTTTGTAAAATTCAATTTCAGACATAAGTGTTTGAACGAGAATGGCTTTATTGAAAAAATCGGTATTGCGTTCCGGCGCATCTTGTCTGAAATACACTTTGTAGTTGTGAAACAGATTTTTATCGAGGTAAATAGTGTAATCGTAATTTTCGCTCCAGAAATTTTTAGGAATTTTTTGATAATATTTCAACGCGTCTGCCAAGTTTCCGTTACGCAATTCCATTGTGCCCATAAGGTCGATTAAACGGTTGCTATCTGTTTCAAAATCAGCAAGAAGGAAAGCTTCCAAAGGCGATTTTGTTTTGGAATTTGCTATGTTTGCAAAATTCTCAACTTGTTGTCGGTTCGCGTATTTGTCGAGATAAAAAAACGGCGTGCTGTAATCCCACCAACGCGTTTCCCAACGTTCTTTTTGTTTCAAATCATAAGCCATGAACAACGCAGCGCGGTCGTGAAATCCGCGATTTTGATACGCTTGTTGGAATGCAAGCATGAGGTTTGAGAAATTTCTGTTTGTCGATAATCCGGTTGTATCTTTCACAATTTCAGCCATATCTGCCCAAATTAATTTTTCAAATTCGGCATCAAATTTCTTTTCGGCAATCGTCCGAATCATCATGCGCGTGTAAAAAAATTGAGTTCGTTCTTCGTTTGTTTTGAGGTTTTTTTCAGCTTTGTTCAACAAATCCATTGCTTTGGAAGCGTTTCCTTCCGTAAAACGCAAATGTGCGGCTACGAGTTGCCAAAATCCGACATCCGTAACTTTCTTATCTGCAATGAGTTTCTCTACAAATTCAGCAACTTCTTTGGTATAAGCGAGGTCGTTTTTTAAATTTAGTTCAGCTGCGCCGTCTTCGCCCGACCAATAGAAAATTGCCGGAGCACCACCTGTATATTTTCGAGTTAAAATCCAATCTTCAATTTTATTTATTTCTCTGACTAATAGAGATTTGAATAACGGATGATTCGCGTTTTGAGTTCCGATTTCTTTCAAAGTCGGCAATGCTTTTGCCGGCGTTCTGAATGCCAAATACAAATTTGCGAACAATAAATCGTCGCCCGACAGTTCTGTCAATAAGTTTCTAATGTATTCGTTTTCAATATTTTGAGTAACCCAAAATTTCTTTGCGTGGCAATTTGCGAACGTTCTTACAAAATTGAGTTGTGAATCCTTTTTGTCTGTACTTGCCTGAGCATAAGCGATATGCGACAGTGACCAGTATTTCATAACGCTCGCTTCATTTGCCGGAATTGTTCCGAAAACAGAGTTGTAAAGTTGTATGGATTCTTGAAATTTTTCAGCATATCGAAATAACATAACAGCCAGATAAGCATAACGTTGCTTCATCATCGAATCTTTTGCTTTTTCGGCTTTTTTCTTGGCTTCGTTTGCAAAATTCAGCGCTTTTTTCTTGTCTAATTCTTGTTGCGTCCATTCATCGACAGGACGAAATAAATCTTCAACTTGCTTTGCAAAATACAGATATTCAAGCACATCGTTGCGTTTATTCTTTTTTAAATAGATTGAAAGTGCGTTTGTTGAAGTTTTACCGTCTTTTATTTCCAATAGTTCTGTTGTGGAAATTCTGTAAACAAGCTCTCTAATTGCTTCTTTATCAATTTGTTGATTGAAATACGCGTGCCATTCTTCAATATTTTCTTCCGGAATATTATTCCAATCAAAAATATGATATGCGTTCCATGAATCTGTATTGAAGTAAAAGGGGCTCAGGTCGTTATGTCCGTTCACAGCAGGATTAAACAACCAAACGCGTAAACTTTCCGGTTCGGGTCCCCACCAACATGCTTTTATGGTTTGAATATTGATTAAAAAGCTGCTAATCAGGCTTATAAATGCGATTGAAAACGTTTTCATGGTGTAAAAAATTTGTTTCGGGTGAATAACTAAACAAAATAATTTCGTGATTTGTAAATTTGCGACATAGTTCTTTGGAACGTTCTAATTCTGAAATACTTACGTTCTCCAAACGAAGTCTGTCGCCGTATCTGAAATAGGTGTTTGCAAAAAGCGTATCCGAACGCACAAGGTAAGAATTATCAGATTGCTTTTGCAAAAATTTCAGCGAATCGACGTTTTTTTCATGTAAATTGCTCAAAATGCTAAGAAATTTACCTGCGCGAAAGTGTACCGTCCACGAATAAACAGGTAAAGCAAGGCTTAGTTCAAGCGGATATTTTTCTGTATTTTTTAGATAAAGTTGTCCGGTTTTGTTGTTGAGAATTGAATTTTTTTCGTCCGTTTTTTTCAATTGCCCCATGTTGTAATACATCAGCACGCCGCAATCGGCGGGAGGTACGCCCGTTTGTTCCGGATATTTGAGCTGATGTAAACGAACGGTAACGGATACTTTTTTTTTAGAAATCTTTTTTACAGAATCGATGAGTTTGAAAAATGGTTGCTTTGTCTTTTTACTCCAATCACAATCTAACTGAATTTCAGTAAATTGAGGTAGTCCAACTTCGTTTTCTGCCAAAAATTTCGTTTTTGAAACTATTTTTTTTGCCAGATTTTCAACTGAATCTTCTGAAATTTTTGCCAAACTTCCATTTTCTATAAAAATTACCGGAACTAACTCAAAATCAGCACCTAACTTCGTATTTGATTTTAACGGTGCTTTTGGGAATGACGTTCCGTTTTCGGAAACTGAAATGTCAAAAAATCGAATATAAAGTTTTGTTATCTTGTTGGTTTTCAGAAAATTAATATCGGTTTCGTTAAAATTTATCGTTGTTTTCCAAACATACATACTGCGCTCGGTGTCCGGATTACATGAGCTAAGTATCAGTAAAACAGCTACTAACGATGAACAAAATTTCATAAAAGCGTGAGTTTTGTTTCCGAATATACAATTGTCAAAAAATCGGGATAAGTGTGCCAAGTTTTTAGTATAAATTTTTCATTATCAATACTATAGCTAAGTGCAGTGATTGCTGAATCCGGCTCGAAATTGTGCAATAAATTTGGCTTTTGGTTCCGAACTTCAAGTTCCGATTCGCTAAATGCAATTGAGTCTCGGAATGGCTCAAACTGAACTTTTATCGTATATCTGATTGAACTTATGATAGTTTCATGGCTGAAAATGTGCGATTTACGAAACTCGTGTTTTTTTGTAACATTACGCAAATCGGGAGGGGAACAAGTGAGCAATTCGGCAAAACGACCGTTGATTTCAAACAAATGCGATGCGCCGATGATAGCCAGCCTCATCTCGCCGAATTTGGAACGCAAAAATAGCTGTTTGATGACCTCTATTTCTAATTCTGAATTGTAGTCAGTCAAAAAAAAGTAATTCAAATTTGCCGGATTAGCGAAAATCGGTAGTTCGTTCGTGGACATAACTTTGAGTTTGGAATTGAATTACTAACAGAAAATCAGGCATTTAGAAATATTTTTCATATAATTTTCGCACAACTGCGTCCGCAAGCCCAATTTTCGGAACTAAAATTTTTTTCAATTTTAATTTTTGTAAGATATTGATATACACCTCCATAGCTGGCACAAAAACATCGGCTCGGTCTTCGCGCAAGCCATATCGGTTCATGCGTTCTTTTACCGACATTGGTTTTAATTCGGCATGAAGTTTTAAAATATCTTCGAGTTCCACGTTTGTTTCTCCGACTAACGAACTGACTTTGTTGATGTTACCGCCGACACCGATTAATTTTAATTCGATTCCGTATTTTTTTTGTAATTCTTCTAACTTCTTGTCTAACAGTTCAAATTCCGCTTTGTCGGCAACGTTTTCGAGTAAGCGCACAGTTCCGATTTTGTAAGAATGTGTCCAAATCAGGTTTTCTGCCTGAAAAAGAGTGAGTTGCAAACTTCCGCCTCCCAAATCGGCAGACAAATAGGTTTTATCATCGTCCAAAGTGCAGCGGTTAATTTCATAAAGCAATGCGGCTTCTTCTTCGCCGTCAGTCATGCGGATTTCCACGCCGGTTGCGGCTTTCACGCGTTCGATGACTTCTTTGTTGTTCGATGCCGTGCGCATTGCAGATGTTGCTACAACTTGATAATCAGACACATTGTAAAATTCCATGATTTGCTTGTACACACCCATGGCTTTTATGAGCAGTTGCTCTTTTTCTGCTTGGATTTCGCCCGACAAAAATGCGTCCGTTCCCAAGCGTACTGGCAAGCGTAAGTATGCTGTTTTCTTGATACTTGCGTCTTTATAGCTGTCGCCGGCTTTGATGTCTTTTACAATCAAACGCACGGCATTTGAGCCTATGTCGATGCCCGCGAGGGTGATGTGTTCTCTGTCCATTTTTTTTTCAAAATTGAATGACAAATGTAAAGATTTTCTGCGAATCACGTGATAAAAATGACATGTTTAAATCTTTTTTTGCACCTTTGCGGTTCAATTAGATAATTTGAAGATGTGATAATTTGATAATGTGGTAATTTGATATTTTTTTATCATTTTATACTGAAAATGCTTAGAATTTTAACTTTGCGACTTTTTGTCTTTGTGGTTTAAAATATTGTTTATCAATTTATTAGAAGTAAACATGAGTTCAGTATAAAAAGTCATAAAGTTGAAAGTTTGTAAAGTTAAATTA
>DYSM01000564.1 GCA_020718265.1 Draconibacterium orientale
AATGTTTGCTTCGATTATTTTTTTTATATTCCGAATCGAAGAGTTTTGTGGCAATTGTTCTTCCAAACGGTCTTTAAAACGCTTTGTAACTTGCGCTGTTTCAAGGACATTTGCAAGAAAATACACCGAATTTGTGTTGGCAAACTCGCCGGTGTTGCCTTTTTTCGCAAAATCCGTAACATCGCGGCGCATGGGCGAAGCCACAATTGCACCGAGCCGATTTCCTGTTCCGCTCAAATTTTTAGTCGTGGAAATGGACGACACGATGCTGATGTTCGGAAACGTGTCAATGTTATTGAACACGTAACGCGAAATGGTGCGCCACTTTGGTTCCGCTTTGTTTAGGTTTGGCACGGAATCGTTATAGGCTTCGTCCAAAAAGAGCGTGATTTTGGTCATGCTCGTAAAGCGCAGAAAATTAACGAATTGCTCGTTATTAAAGTCCGTAAAACCGGACGGATTCGAGGGATCGTTGATGACAATTGTGAGATTTTCGCAAAATCTGTCCCACAGATTTGCACTGTCGTCGAACAGCGCGAAGGTGCGTTTCATGCGGGAAAGTCGCAGCGCAAGTCGCTCAAAATCAATGCGTCCGTCTTCATACATTCCGATTTCCAAGTCGAACGGATTGATGTCAAAGCGGTCGAGCGGAAATAAATCTTGGTATTCCCAAGCTAAATCGCTGTTGTACAGAATATAAGGTCGCAAATTGCCTTCGCGGTGAAACAAAATATCACGAATAATCATTTGCACATCATCGGAAATTGAGGTTTTTTCCAAATTTCCTAAATCCGCCACAAATGCTTTAATGATGTTTTTGTCTTCGGTCGATTTTTGGTCGTATTCGTCCTTTATTCCTAAGTCAATGAGGAAGTTAGAGAAACGTCCTTTGTTGTCGGCTTCGTTTTCGCGCTTGGTAAGATGTTGTTTGTATTTTTCGAGAAATAAATTTATTCCGAAGTTTTTATGAAAATGATTGTCAAGTGTGCGTTTATAATTGTTCGGGATAATATCCAAAATAGTGCGGCATTTTTTCAGAATTGCGGTGTCAATCGGTTTTAATTTGCGACGCAGTAAATAGTCGCCGTAGGTTTTTATTTGGTTTCGTCCGCCGCCTTCAACAATTGTAGCTATCTGTAAATGAGCATTATTTCCGTAAAAATAGGATTTTGTTCGTGTTTCAAATTCCTGAATTAATTCCACGTTCAGCGCGCGCAATTTTTCGGGATTCATGACTTTCAGAACTAAATTTACATAGTTGAGCAACTTTACGAGCGTGAATTAAAGAGTTCAGTATAAAAAGTCATAAAGTTGAAAGTTTGTAAAGTTAAA
>DYSM01000565.1 GCA_020718265.1 Draconibacterium orientale
CATATATGAGTCCGGTCTAAAAAGCCTGTTTTATTTTAGCTAAACAATCTATATGTCTGATTATCAGTGTTTTTGAAAATATTTTATAATTTAAGTAAATTGCTTATTATCAGTAATTTAACTTTACAAACTTTCAACTTTATGACTTTTTATACTGAACTCATAGATGTATTGTTACAAAAAAAGCAATAAACTCACAGCCATCACAGCCATTCCGGCAATGAGTCCATATATGGCGGAGTGTGGTTTGCCGTATTCGCGCGCGGTGGGCAAAAGTTCATCCAACGAAATGAAAACCATAATGCCGGCGACGGCGGCAAATAAAACGCCGAACAAGGTATCGCTGAGGTATGGCATGAGCAACAAAAATCCGATGAGCGCGCCCAACGGTTCGGCAAGACCGGATAAAAACGATAAAATGAAGGCTTTGCGTTTGCTCCCGGTGGCGTAATACAGCGGAATGGACACGGCTATGCCTTCCGGAATGTTGTGAATCGCAATGGCGACCGCGATTGCCAAACCGAGTTTCGGGTCTAGCAGCGCGGCGGTAAAAGTCGCAAGTCCTTCGGGCAAATTGTGAATGGCAATGGCGAGGGCGGAAAATAAACCCATTTTGAGTAATTTCTTGGTTTTTGCCTCTTGCACAATATCACTTATGTCTTCAACTTTATGGATTTCGTGTGGATTTTCAAATTCAGGTATAAGCCTGTCTATCAATGCGATAAGTAAAATTCCGCCAAAGAATGCGGCTACTGTGTACCATGTTCCGGTAACTTCGCCGTATTCGCCGATGAGAGTTGTTTTTGCCTTCGCAAATATCTCAATCATAGACACATAAATCATCACACCGGCTGAAAAACCTAAGGAAACGGACAGAAAAACAGTGTTGGTTCGTTTGGTAAAAAACGCCAACGCGCTGCCGATTCCGGTTGCCAAACCCGCAAATAATGTGAAACCGAACGCAATAAGTATGGATTCTGTGGTCATTTAGATAATTTGAAAATTTGAAAATCAGAGAATTTGAGAATAATTTTATTCTGTTTTTTGTTTCATTGTTGAAATTATTTTCGATAAAATCTTTAAAATTTCACTCAAATCTAAAAGCAGAGTTTCTTGAAAAGGGTAATTTTTTGAATGTTTGCACAATAGTAACCAATATTCTGTTTCATCTGCTTCTTTTGCGGCAATTTTCAATTTGTGTAAGAAATCTGCTTTGCTTTCTGCATTTTGAGCTTCACGAATATTTGCGCCTATCGAAGTTCCGCTTTTAAGTAGTTGATTTGCAATGACAAACTTTTTGTCTTGTTCTAATTTTTCTGCAAATTCAATTA
>DYSM01000129.1 GCA_020718265.1 Draconibacterium orientale
ACTAAATAACTATGTGTTATGAAAAAAATAATTGTCATTGATACAAGTATGTTTTGCACTTGGTTAAAACTACCAAATTTTGAAACTTGCGAAAGCCGAAATGATACTTGGGATTTCGAACGAATAAACGAAAAAATTGAAACTGAAATTAGAAATCACAGCACGCTTGTTCTTCCACTTGCAACAATAATAGAATCGGGGAATCATTTAAGCCATTGTAGCGGAGACATTTACAGTCTTGCCCATAAATTTTGCGATATTTTAAGAAAATCAGTTGAAGGAGAATCTCCTTGGGCAACTTTTTCTCAACAATCAGAGCTTTGGAACGATGCAAGTCTCAAACGATTGGCAGACGAATGGCCTCCCATGGCTGCCTCAAAAGTCTCAATAGGTGATGCTACTATTAAAAACGTTGCAGAAATGTATGCAAAAATTGGTTACGATGTTGAAATACTCACTTGTGATTCAGGTCTTAAAGCCTACGAACCCACAATTCATACAACCAAACCAAGACGCAGAAAATGAATTTATTAGAACATTATTTTTTGCGTGTTAAATATCACAACAATAGGCTTTTGACTTTTGATTCAGCGCAAAAGTATTGGACTGCGATATTGAACTCGAAGCCCTCGAAAAACCGCAAAATTTTCCGCTGAAATATTTTTAGACCTAACTTTTCTCGACTTATTTACACGTTTTCTCTATTTCGGCTTATTCGTAATAATTTTTTACGGCAAAACCGCCTTCTTTCAAATATTTTTGCTTGCGCATGAGTTTCAAATCGCTTGTAATCATATCTTTGACTAAATCCTCGAGCGTGTGCTTGGGTTCCCAACCGAGTTTGGTTTTGGACTTTGTCGGGTCGCCAATGAGCAATTCGACCTCGGTGGGGCGGAAATAACGTTCGTCAATTTTTACAACTTCAGCACCTATCTTTACAGTTGCTTCAAATTCACCTTCCACGTTTGTTACAACGCCGACTTCATCCTTGCCTTCGCCTTTAAATTCAACTGTAATACCTAACTCTTTGAATGTCATACGAATAAATTCACGCACTTCGGTCGTGCGTCCGGTAGCAATAACAAAATCTTCGGGTGTATCTTGTTGCAAAATCAAATACATTGCCTCCACGTAATCCTTGGCGTGTCCCCAGTCGCGCTTTGCCGAGAGGTTGCCCATGTGCATGGTGTCTTGCATTCCGAGTGCGATGCGTGCCGCGGCGCGCGTGATTTTGCGCGTTACGAAGGTTTCGCCGCGTATGGGCGATTCGTGATTAAACAAAATGCCGTTGCATGCAAACATTCCGTAGGCTTCGCGGTAGTTTACGGTTATCCAAAACGCGTACATTTTCGCAACCGCATACGGGCTGCGCGGATAAAACGGCGTGGTTTCTTTTTGCGGAATTTCTTGCACCAAACCGTAAAGTTCGCTCGTTGAGGCTTGGTAGATGCGTGTTTTCTTAGTTAAGTTTAATAAGCGTACGGCTTCCAAAATGCGTAATGTGCCGATTCCGTCCACGTTTGCCGTGTATTCGGGCGTGTTGAAACTTACGCCCACGTGGCTCATGGCTCCGAGATTGTAAATTTCGTCGGGTTGAATTTCCTGAATCAGACGGATGAGGTTTGTAGAGTCCGATAAATCGCCGTAATGTAAAATGAATTTTCGCTCTGTTTCGTGCGGGTCGGAATAGATGTGGTCAATTCGGTCGGTATTGAACAGCGAACTGCGACGTTTTAAACCATGAACGGTATAGCCTTTTTTGAGTAAAAATTCGGCAAGATACGCGCCGTCTTGTCCTGTGATACCTGTAACGAATGCGATTTTCGACATTTTTATTGTATTTTATTTGAGATGATATTGGGATGTGAAAGCCATCTAATTTTTTTACAAAAAAAATCAATTTTCATCGTACAGAAAAATAAAGTTTGACAAATGATTGAAAGAAGAAAGCCGAAGTGTTGAGCTTCGGCTTATAGTTAAAAAATAATTACCCAAAAAAATAGTCTGCTGAATTTGCCCATATACCCCTACATAGATTTGAACTCAGAGAATGTTTAACTATTTTGTAAGTGTATATGCAAAATGTGTGCCTTTGTTTCCTAAAAGTAAAAATAAATCTACTTTTTGTTTGAAATTTTGCTGTTTTGGGAAATTATTCTGCCTTCCCTAAAATTTATTGAATAAATTTCCAAGTTTTGTTTGGTATTTTTGCTTTACAAATCGACGTTTTAATTTGAGGGTAGGCGAGAGTTCGCCTGTATCTACAGTCCAATTTTCGGCAACGAGTTCAAATTTCTTAATTTGTTCGGTTTTTCCAAGCCGCTTGTTGTATTCGTCGAGTTCTTCCTGAAATCGTTCAACAACCAACGTGTTTTTTATCAATTCTTCGTTGTCGTGAAAATGGATGTGCTTGCGCGAAGCCCAATCGTGCAAAAATTCAAAATTCGGAACTAAAACTGCGGCTGTATATTTCTCATTTTCACCCACAACCATAGCTTGTTCGATGAAGAGTGATTCTTTCAAAATATTTTCAACAGCTTGCGGGGCAACGTATTTTCCGGTCGAAAGTTTGAACATTTCTTTTTTTCTGTCCGTGATTTTCAGATATTTACCTAATATCATTTCGCCGATGTCGCCCGTGTGAAGCCAACCTTCCGCATCGATGCTTTCCGCCGTGAGTTCGGGTGCTTTGAAGTAGCCCGGCATTAAATTCGGACCTTTGAACAGAATTTCGCCGTCGTCTGCAATTTTCACCTGTTGTTCTTTGCCCAGAATCGGACCGACGGTTCCGAAGCGAAAATCTTTCGGGTGATTTACAGCGATAACAGGCGCGGTTTCCGTGAGGCCGTAACCTTCAAAAACAGGCAATCCGGCTGCCATGAAGGCTCTTGCTAAACGCGGTTGGAGTGCTGCGCCGCCACAGATAATCAGTTTCACGCTTCCGCCCAACGCTGCACGCCATTTTTTGAAAATCAGTTTGTCGTAAAATGCACGTTTGGCATTGTATATCAAACTGTTATGTTCTGAAAATTTTAAACCGAGTTCGGCAGAATTGTGGAATAATTCGCGCTTAATGCCTTCCAAGTCTTTGCCTTTTTCAATAATTTTATCGTAAATGCGTTCGAGCAAACGCGGCACGGTTACAAACACGTTTGGCTTGACTTCTTTGAGGTTATCTGCCACTTTTTCAATACTTTCCGCATACCAAATGCTCATCCCGAGGTATTGAAACGTGTATCCGCCGATGCGTTCCAAGACGTGGCACAGCGGCAGAAAACTCAGCGCGCGATGTTTATGATTCAGTCCGATAATTTTTTCGATATATTTGACTTGATAAATAAAGTTTGTGTGCGTGAGCATCACGCCTTTCGGAACGCCTGTGGTTCCGGAGGTGTAAATGATTGTGCAAACATCGTCGGGCGAGACGGCATCGCGGCGGTTTTTTAGGGTTCCGCGCAACATAACATCTTCGCTTTTTGTGCCGAGTTCAAGAATTTCGCTCCAATGTTTGGCTCCGGAAACGGTGTCGAAGGTGTAAACCGGCGGACGGTTTGCAATTTTTTGAGTCAAAGGCTGTATTTTATCGTAAAGCTCTTTGGTTGAAACAATTACGAGTTTTGCTTCGGAGTGTTCCAAAATGTGCAGATACTCTTCTTCGCTAATTGTCGGATACACAGGCACATGCACCGCCCCGATTTGCAACATGCCGTGGTCGGCGAAATTCCATTCGGGTCGGTTGTTGGATACGGTTGCAATTTTGTCGCCCGGTTGGATGCCGAGTTTGAGCAAGCCGTAGCTGAGCTTGTTTGTGAGTTCAATGACTTCGGCAACGCCGTATTTGCGCCATGCGCCGTTTTCCATGCCGGTAAAAATGTCGGTTTTATCCGAAAATTTTGTTTTGTAACGGTCCAAAAGGTCGAAAGTTCGAGTAACGCTCATAATGCTGATATTCTGTTTATTTCGTTTCTGATTTCTTGTATGATTTCGGCGTTTGTAATTTCGCCGTCTAAGCTGAAAACGACAAATACTTTGCCTTTGTATTAGTTACCTCCCTGATAAGTAAGAACATAATTTAGGCATTCCGTATTTTTCTCTCCAATTTTTTTCAATAAATTCGGCATACATTGAAATTATATCTGTGATAAAATACACTCTAAAAGTATAAGAAGAATGTTTTTTATCAAAAATATTTATTCCGTTTCTGAAATAATAAGTATTTGCAGAATTAGTTTGTATAAAATGCTTCTCCTCGTCAGATAAATTTAGCCGTAATAACGTTTCTACATTTCGAATTGGTTTTCTGTCAAAATAAGGAACTTTACTTCTTGATTGAATTGATAAGGCTTTTTTTCTATGCGAGTTTGAGGTATCATGATAAATATCAACACTTACGCCGGACCATCCTGCATCTACTTCTCCTACTAAATGATGTTTTAATCTACCCTTAACGTCATCTTTGGCTAATCCATTATAAATAATTTCGCCATCAAATATTTTGTCAGGAATTTTATTTTTATGAAGACAATGCAAAATCGGCTCATTTGTCCAAATCCAATAACAACCGCCGCCTATTGATATTCTATCAAAATCCTCAATATTTTTAAGTTCCACAAAATTTACTTTTTCAAGAAATTTATTAGGAATATTGATATTTTCAATTGCTTTTAGAAATTTAATTTCTTCCTCTTTCCAAATTTCAGACATAAATCTTTTTTACTAGTTCGTTAAATTTAGTTTTGTATTTAAAATCATAACTGTTATCGACCATAGTGAAGCCGTTTTTTATCAAATGCGCGTTCAGAAATGTTTTGTTTTGCAGATACAAATATGCAAATAAATTGTTTTGCTCATCGTGTTTTATACTGTCAAATTTGAGAAAAACTTTCTGTCCTTTTGTTTTGCTTTTTAAAAAATCGACAGCTTTACCATTTTGACTGTCATCTTGCTTTACTCCGATTAATCGAATTTTCAATCCGGTTGTAAGTTCAACGATTTCGGGTGAAATGATTTGTTTTACGGAAAAAAATTCTTCGCGTTCCGTACTGTTTTTGTCAATTTTGGAGCCGAATTGAAGCGTTTTTACATCAATTTTTTTATCGAGTTTGTGCGGGTCGGAGAAGATGTATGGTAATTCGGAAATCTTCGTTTCAAAATCCTCATTTTCAGTTTTTTGTGTTAAAAATTCAAATTCGCCTTTATTGAACATCAGATTGGTATGCACTCCGATTTTATCTTTGATAATCGGAATAAACTCCGGATTAATTTCATAGCCAACTGAATTTCTGTCTAAAAGTCTTGCTGTCAGTGAAGTCGTTCCGCTGCCGAGGAAAGGGTCAAGAACCGTCTCGCCTACAAATGCAAACATTTTTATCAGACGTTTTGGTAGTTCTTCCGGAAACATTGCCAAATGTCCGCCGTCTTGTTTTGCGCCGGCAAAATTCCAGTGTCCGTTGAAATAGGTGTTCCACTCTTCAACCGTCATGGCTGAAAGTTCTTTATTTTCGGGCGTTGGCTTAGGGGCATTGCCTTGTTTTTTAAAGATTAAAATAAATTCATAATCTAACTTCAAAATTCCGTTTCTCGGATACGGAAAACTGCCCATAATGCTGCCGCCGCCGGATGTGTTCATGGTTGTTGCTTTTTGCCAGATTATTGCCCCCATGTAGTCCAAACCAATTGTTTCACAGAATTTTATGATTTCCGTGCGTATCGGAATAACTTTGTATCGACCGTAATAAACTGAGCGCGCAAATTGGTCGCCGATGTTTATGCAAAGTCGGCAACCTTTGTGTAAAACACGATTACATTCGTTCCAAACTAAATTCAAATTATTGATATAGTTCTCGTAACTGTCGTGAAAACCAATTTGATTTTCCGTACCATAATCTTTCAACTGCCAGTAAGGAGGAGAGGTAACAATTAGATGAACGCTCTCATTTTCGAGTGCGCTCATGTTGCGACTGTCGCCTGATATGATTTTGTGTTTGGTCTGAGGCATTTTACCGGCGTTTAAGAATATTTTACGTACAAAACTAAACTATTTTTTGAAAAATTTTGATTTTATTGCATCAATTCCGGAATTAATATCTTCCGAAACTTTTGAATTATAGACGAAGATAAGAAAAAACAGGCTGATAAGGCTTCCTTTTACAAAAATATCTATAAAAGAATTTGAAATATCCGGAATAAAATAGATTACAAGATATATTATGGCGGAAAATGCAATGATTTTCAGATGTTTAAAAGAGTAGGGTTGTAATCCGAATTTTCTGTTTAAAAATACGAACCGAATGATTGAAAATACAAAAAGTGTTAAACCTGAGGCGATTGCGGCACCTTTCAAACCAAATATCGGGATAAAAATCATGTTGGAAACTGCAATAAACACAACATTTATGAGCGAGAGAAGCGAAAATAAATTGTAAAATCGCGAGGTGAGCATAATCATTGCGCTAAGTCCGCCTGCCATGTCGAGCACGTATCCCAAGCCGATGAAAAATATCACGTAACGTCCTGCGGCATAGTCGGGTATGATGCTGAAAATATTGTCGATATTTGCCCAAATGCCCAAAAACAGATACAAGCCGATGATGAGTTGCGTAACGGTACTTTTTTCGTAAATCTTCTGAATTTCAGGAATATCGTTGCGTTTCCACGCTTCGGAAAGCACAATAGAACCAATTTTGCGCAGCGACCGCGCCGGAAGTCCGATGAGCGTGCCAAAATAAAAACTGATGGCGTAAATACCGGCTTCCGACAAGCCTAAATATTGCGTAACCATGTAAGTATCAATGTTTACAATAGCTGTTCCGGCAAAGCCCGACATGATTCCGTAAAGTGCAACTCGAATAATTTCGCGCTTGTGTTCGGCAATGAGTTTTTTGTCGGGCAAGGTGAATTTGAACTGTTTGCGCCACATCAAAATTAGTGTCAGAATGACTGCCGGACTGTTGTACGCAAGTATGTAAATGAACACAAATTCCTCAAAATCAACCAAATCAGCTCCAAAAATCAGGATACTGCCGGTAATTAAAATTCTGGAATAAACTTCGCGCAACGCTGTACCCGAAACAGAATCGAACAAGGCTTTTGCATAACTATCCAAAAATGTAAAAAAAGCCGTGAATAAAATTAATTGTGGTATAAAATGTAGGTTTTCAACTAATAAGCCCGATTTTTCAGCATTTGAAGTTACGATATAATTTTTCGACACATAAAAAATTCCGAGCGTGAGCAAAAAACCGACCAGCGTAACCGCCATGCCCAGCGCAAACATGCCGTTGTGTCCGTTGGTATTGTTCCGAAAATACGGAAACACGCGTGAGAGCACGTTCGGAAATCCGAGCGATGCAATTTGTGTATAAATTATTGCGATGGCAACCAAAATATTTACCAATCCAACTTGCTCTGTACTAAATAGTTTAGGCATTAGTAATACCGTGTTGGCAAAACCGATGACTGCACCGACATACGTGTAAACCGAACCTTTGATGGATTGTTTGGCGATGATTCCCATTTTTTTTCTGAAATTGTTTGCAAAAGAACATAAGTTTTAGCGATATTTAATATCTTTGAATAAATATTTAGGTCGAAGGACTAAAAATGGTCACAAAATAGTCGTTCAGTCGCTTTTAGAAAAAATACCTTAATTTTTATTGAATTACAATTGAATTTCAATGAATTACGATAGAACTGCTTTTATATTAAACCGAATTAGAAGGATTACATGTTTGAAGTATAAAATATAGATTATCAATAATTTATATTCTGTTGTCTGTAATCTGATGTCTTAAATCTAATATCAATGAGTTC
>DYSM01000566.1 GCA_020718265.1 Draconibacterium orientale
ACAACCAAATACGGAACAACATCAGAAATCAATTTTGAAATCGAAGAAGATGCTGTTTCATTGGAACAAGTTGTGGTAAGCTCCAACAGAAATGAGGTTAATCGAAAAGATGCAACTACAATTGTAAACACAATTTCGCCCAAATTATTTGAAACAACCAATTCGGTTTGCTTGGCACAAGGCATGAGTTTTCAGCCCGGATTGAGGGTGGAAACAAATTGCCAAAATTGTGGTTTTCAACAAGTTCGCATCAACGGTTTAGATGGTCCTTACACTCAAATTTTAATCGACAGTCGGGCAATTTTCAGTGCTTTATCCGGTGTTTACGGAATTGAACAAATTCCCGCTAACATGATTGAACGTGTGGAAGTTGTTCGGGGCGGCGGTTCGGCTTTGTTTGGTTCAAATGCTATTGCCGGAACTATTAATATCATTACAAAAGAACCGAATTACAACTCGTTTCAACTTGCTTCGGACTTGTCGGTGATTGATAAAAATTCGTTGGAAAAAACATTAAATCTCAATACTTCAATTGTTTCTGACGACAATAAAACCGGAATTACCATGTTTGGGTCAATGCGTAATCGCGATCATTATGATGCCAACGGCGATGGATTTTCGGAAATCGGACTTTTAGAAAATTCAACTTTTGGTTTTAGGTCGTTTTTTAAAGCGACAAACTATTCTAAAATTATCGTGGAATATCATAATTTGAATGAATTTAGACGCGGCGGCAACAAATTTGACCTACAACCACACGAAACCGACATTACCGAGCAATTAAAACATACTATTAATGCAGGCGGTTTAACTTACAATTTATTTTCAAAGAATTATAAATCAAAATTTTCGTTATATACTTCGGCTCAGCAAACCGAAAGACAAAGTTATTACGGAGCACAACAAGATGTTAATGCTTACGGACACACCGATGATTTGGCTTTTGTTGCCGGTTCGCAATTCGATTATAACATCGCACAATTTCTGTTTGCTCCTTCAACCATAACAACAGGTTTGGAATATCAATTGAATAATTTGCACGACAAAATGCCGGGATATAACCGTGATTTAAAGCAAGATGTAGGTATTATAGGCTATTACCTTCAAAATGAATGGAAAACCGGCAAAATAAAATTTTTGATTGGTGCAAGAGCCGACAAACATAATTTAATCGATAAGGTTATTATTAGTCCCAGAGCCAACGTATTGTATAAAATTACCAACGATTTTTCGGCACGACTTACTTATTCAAAAGGATTTCGTGCACCGCAAGCTTTCGACGAAGATTTGCACATTATGGCAGTTGGCGGCGAAGTAATGCTTATTCAAC
>DYSM01000567.1 GCA_020718265.1 Draconibacterium orientale
AGTAATTTAACTTTACAAACTTTCAACTTTATGACTTTTTATACTGAACTCAAGATTTATCTTGAAACCTGCTGTTTTTAACGTGTTTTTACTATTCGAGGAGCAATTTTATGTTGAGTTTTCAACATTTTATTATTTGATAACGTCAAGATAATTAATATTTTACATCTCAGAATTATACGTTTTTCTATTTTATTCTTATTTCGATATAAAAAAAACTCGTCAGAGTTCAGGATAACGTTTAGATTTGTTCAATTTTTTAATAATTTATCAGACTAAAAACAAAATTATGTCCGTATATCGCGAAGCCAGAAAAGTAACAACGCACGTGTTGCAAGCCATGAAACTGAAAGGCGAAAAAATAGCAATGCTCACAGCGTACGATTATTCGATGGCGAAAATTATAGATGCTTCCGGAATTGATGTCATTTTGGTAGGCGATTCTGCCGCAAATGTCATGGCAGGTTTCGATACCACGTTGCCAATCACGCTGGATGAGATGATTTATCATGCCAAATCCGTAGTTCGTGCGGCGGCGCGCGCGCTTGTGGTGGTCGATTTGCCCTTTGGTTCGTATCAAGGAAATTCCAAAGAAGCCTTGATTTCCGCAATCCGAATTATGAAAGAAACCGGCGCGCACGCCATTAAACTCGAAGGCGGCGAAGAAGTTCGAGAATCCGTCGTGCGCATCCTTTCTGCCGGAATTCCGGTTATGGGGCATTTGGGTTTGATGCCGCAATCCATACACAAATTTGGCACGTATGTTGTGCGCGCCAAAGAGGAAGATGAAGCTCGTAAGTTGTTGGAAGACGCGCAGTTACTCGAATCGCTCGGGTGTTTTGGTTTGGTTTTGGAGAAAATTCCGGCAACCTTAGCCGAGACAATTTCTAAAAGTGTAAAAATTCCGGTCATAGGCATCGGCGCAGGCGGCGGCGTGGACGGGCAAGTGCTCGTAATGCACGATATGCTCGGCATTACGCACGAATTTTCGCCGCGCTTTTTGAGACGTTATCATAATTTGTACGAAGAAATCAGTAATGCCGTGCAAAGTTACGTCAGCGATGTGCGCTCACGCGATTTCCCGAACGAAAAAGAGCAATATTGAGTTTCTTTTAAGTTTGTAAAGTGTTAAAGTGTTAAAGTTCATAAAGTTAGTAAAGTTCATAAAGTTTGTAAAGTGCAAAGAGTGTAGAGACGCAAGGTTTGCGTCTTAAGAGGATGTGACCATTTTCAAATTTTAAATCCTGATATTCTGATAACGTTATACGATTTTAGATTATTGAGTTCAGTATAAAAAGTCATAAAGTTGAAAGTTTGTAAAGTTAAATT
>DYSM01000130.1 GCA_020718265.1 Draconibacterium orientale
TATCAGTAATTTAACTTTACAAACTTTCAACTTTATGACTTTTTATACTGAACTTTTTTTTGAAACAAAACATGCAAATTTATCGAAATGGTGCAATATATATGCAAAACATATTACTTTTGCAGAAAATTTTCCGAAAACGTTTGAAATATGCAAAAAGGGCGATTATTTCTCATCCCGCACACGCTGGGCGAAACTGCTGTGAGCGATGTTATTCCGCAAGGTGTGGTTGATATTGCCGGCAATTTGTCCGTTTTTATTGTCGAAAATATCAGAACAGCGCGCCGATTTATTCGAAAAATGCACGCCGAAAAAAATATTGACGAACTGAAATTTTTGGAACTCAACAAGCACACTTCGCCTGAAGAGATTTCCGAATATTTGAACGCAGCCGAACAGGGTTTGGACATTGGATTGATGTCGGAAGCCGGAAATCCGGGTATTGCCGACCCGGGCGCATCGGTTGCGGAACTTGCGCACAGAAAAGGCATTAGGGTGGTTCCGCTTGCAGGTCCGTCGTCAATTTTGATGGCTCTTATTGCGTCGGGTTTGAACGGGCAAAATTTTGCGTTCAACGGCTACTTACCTATCGATAATGAGGAACGTATCAAAAAAATAAAGCATCTGGAATTGCGTTCAAAAACCGAAAAACAAAGTCAGATTTTCATGGAAACACCTTTTCGGAACAATCAACTGACGGAAACGCTGCTGAAAATGCTGCAAAGTTCCACAAAATTATGTATTGCCGCCGACATTTCGACTGACACGGAATTCATTCAAACAAAACAAGTTACGGTTTGGAAGATGTCGCTGCCCGATTTGCATAAACGCCCGACAATTTTCATCCTTCTGGCATAGTTCTTTTTCGCTAAAAATTAGCACGTACATTTACATTTATTCTATCTTTGCAGAAAAATTTAAGACGGTGGACATAAATCATCAAAAATTCGACAAGATTCGCTCGTTTCACGACAGCGAGGTTAAGGCTACTTTACAAAAACTCAGAGAAAATGCCTTTTTCCTGAAAATTATCGCAAAACTTTTTCCGAATGCAGATGTATCGCCGTTTGTTGCCGGATTACTGAATATTAACACCATCTCGGAATTTCAATCCAAAATAATTTCGCAATTTACAAAACGAATTATCCGCGATTCTATTAAAAAATTAACATATTCCGGACTGGGAAATTTAGACCCCAAAAAAGCATATCTGTTCATTTCCACACACCGCGACATTGTTCTGGATTCTGCGCTTTTGAACGACACGCTGCTTTCCAACGGGTTCGGCACAACGGAAATTGCAATCGGCGGAAATTTGCTCATTTACGATTGGATTGAAACGATTGTAAAACTGAATCGCTCTTTCATCGTACGCCGCGATTTGCATGGCAAAGAGATGCTTTTTGCATCGCAAACCTTGTCGGAATATATTCGCAAAAAAATTGAACTCGAAAACACATCAGTTTGGATTGCGCACCGCGAAGGCAGAACCAAAGACGGAAACGATGCTACACAAACCGCTTTACTCAAAATGTTGAATATGAGCGGACAAGCTGACTTGATTTCTAATTTTTCCAATCTGAACATTGTTCCGTTGTCGATTTCTTATGAATTTGAAACGTGTATATCTCATAAAATCAAAGAGATATATGCCAAACGTAACGGAATACCATATCAAAAAACTAAAGAAGACGATTTGCAGAGTATGGGCGAAGGCATTTTTGGAAAAAAAGGCGAAGTGCACATCCATTTCGGCAAACCGCTCTCGGACGAATTGCAGCCGCTTAACGACATACACAAACCAAACGACAGGTTTGATGCTTTGAAGCAAATTATTGATAATCAATTACATAGAAATTATTATCTGACGGAAGGAAACTACATCGGACACGATTTATTTTACAATAAAACCGACTTCTTTCAGCAAGGAAAATACAACAGAGCACAATTAGAAAAATTTACAAATGTAGGGCGCGAAAAAACCGCAGGCGTTGAAGGAAATAAAGACGAATTGTTCGATATCTTTTGTGAAATTTACGCCATGCCGCTCGAAAATAAACTCAAATTAGGAATTTAATCACAAATTATTTACACAATACAAAATCATCATGAAATTTTTTATCGATACTGCCAATTTGGCACAAATCAAAGAAGCGCAAGCCCTTGGCGTACTCGACGGAGTTACTACAAATCCGTCGCTCATGGCAAAAGAAGGCATTAAAGGACAAGAAAATATCCTGAACCACTACAAAACCATCTGCGAAATTGTGGACGGCGATGTGAGTGCCGAAGTGATTGCTACGGATTACGAAAACATGGTAAAAGAAGGCGAAATTCTTGCGGCATTGCATCCGCAAATCGTTGTAAAAGTGCCGATTACTAAAGACGGTATCAAAGCTATTAAATACTTTACGAACAAAGGTATTCGCACAAACTGCACGCTCGTATTTTCGGTCGGACAGGCTTTGCTTGCCGCAAAAGCCGGCGCGTCGTACGTGTCGCCGTTTGTTGGTCGATTAGACGATATTGCATCGGACGGCATCGAACTCGTTGCACAAATTGTTGAAATGTATGGCTTCTATGGTTATGATACTGAGGTACTTGCAGCTTCCATACGCAGCACGCAACACATTATTCAATGCGCACAAGCCGGAGCCGATGTCATCACATCGCCGCTCGAACCGATTTTAGGCTTGCTCAAACATCCGCTGACCGATTCCGGTTTGGAAAAATTTCTTGCCGACTATAAAAAAGTAAACGGCTAAAAAAAAATGGCAACGTTTGAATGAATTATCAAAAATAAAGTTTATCTTTGGTAGTTCATTCTTAAACACTTAAAAATCAGAATCTCATGTTAGAATCTTCAATGTCCGTTCAGGAAATTAGCTTGCAATCCGGCGACTATAAAGCAGCCCTCGACATACGCGAACGCGTTTTGCGCAAACCGCTCGGCATGACGTTTACCGACCAAGACTTGGCGGAAGACCAAAACGACATACACTTCGTAATCAAAGATGCCGGAGTTGTAGCCGGAACCGTAGTTATGAAACCCATGAGCGACGGCAATTGGCGTCTGAGACAGCTCGCTGTTGAGCCCAAATATCAAGGTCAAAATATCGGCGGATTTCTGACACGCCACTGCGAAGGTTATGCACGCAGCAAAGGTGCTAAAAAAATAGTTTTGCATTCTCGTCTTAACGTTGTAAAATTCTATCAAGCAATGAATTACATAACTATTGGCGAAGAATTTTACGAAGTCGGAATCCCACATTTTAAAATGGAAAAAACCTTGTAATAAAACACTTCTTTTTTCGTTGTACAACGATATTATAAAGCATTTGCGATTTCAAATGCTTTTTTTAGATACAGTCATTTTTTTCTTAAAAAATTTCAAAGATGAAGAAAATCAAAGTGTTAGCAAGTCTCGCAGCAATTTTGTTGTTTGCAAATTTCGTAGTTTTAGATTCAAATCCCCGTTTGAAACCCATTTTTCAAACCGATGACACCATTAAAGTTCTGCCTGCAACCGATGCCGGAATAAAATTTGGTTCAGGAACGGATATTGAAAAAGCATTGACAATCAGTGAAATAACCCAACAGTCAGTAGATTTTAAAACAGCACAACACATTCGAGAACAAGCACTCGAATCGGCATACAACATCACAATTGCCGAAACAGACTTGGCAGACGACTCGACAACTATACAATTTGTAATTAAAGATGCCGAGAAAATTATCGGAAGCATGGGCTTGAAACCCGCAAAAAGTGACGGCGTTTGGCACATAAACCACATCGCAGTAGATCCGGCATACCAAGGACAAAATATAAACGGTTTTCTGATTCGGTATTGCGAAGGCTACGCTCGAACCAAAAATGGCTTGAAAATCAGCCATATCGCACGCATGAGTGCTATCGGATTTTACGAAAAAATCGGATTTAGCACCATCGGCGAAGAATTTTACAAATACGGAGCACCTCACGTTCAAATTGAAAAACTTCTTAATTAAGATAATGATAATCAATACGATAACAACAATAGAAGAATTTAACAAAATTATTGAAACTGACGATGCCGCACTGTTCTATTTTTCGCATGAGCAGTGCAATGTTTGTAAAGTTTTGAAACCCAAAGTTGCCGATCTTTTGGAATCCGATTTTCCAAAAATTAACATGTATTTTGCCGACACGGTACTGTCGCCCGAAATTGCAGGACAGAACAGCGTTTTTGCCGTGCCTACAATGCTCGTGTTTTTTGGCGGACGCGAATACATTCGCAAAAGTCGAAACATCGGATTGCACGAACTGGAGGACGCATTACAACGCCCTTACGAACTCATTTTTCAACAAACTTGACAGTCGGACACGTACGGCACATATTTTGAATAAGCATCGTTACAAAAAACCGACAAATCATGGCACAAAAAGTTGAATTATTCGAAGAAAGCCCTATGCTTGGCGGCTTTGCACTCGCCGTGCGCGACGATTGGAACTACAAAATAAAACGCGTACACATCACAGAAGACGAAAAAAAAGCCTATATTGCCGAATTTGGCGAAGAAATTCTGACTTACAACCGCTTTTTTGAATGGTGGATGAGCTATAAACTTGCAAATAACAAAGTATGAAACTTCAATATAAATTTCTGTTTTTCATTATTTTATATATCTCAATTTTAACTGCTTGTAAAACGGATATGAACGAAGTTGCCGTTTTTTCGGCAGAAGATAACAGTCCTGATTTATATGCACGGACGTATGAAACCAACTATTCGACTAACGCCAAACGTGCTGCAAAATTAAGCGCGCCGTCGGTAAAAAAATACTTGACAGAAGACCCTTATTTTGAATTTGATGAAGGCATTACTCTACTTTTTTATGATGAAAATAAAAATGTAAAAACCAAAATCACAGCAAATTACGCCATTTTTTTTGAAGAAAAAGAACTCGGCAAAGCCTCCGGCGATGTTGTGATTACAAACGCTGACAGCACGGTTTTGCGCACCGAAGAAATTTTTATCGACCAAAAGGGCGATAAAATTTATTCCAAGCAATTTGTAAAAATCAATGAATCAAGTGGTTATGAAATCGTAGGAAAACAAGGTTTTGAGTCGAATTTAGATTTTACGATATATAAATTTTGGAAATCTGTCGGTGTAATTCCGTTTGAAGGCGAATTTGAAGATTTCGGCGAAATGCAACCCAAAAAATAACCTGACAAAATTGCAGATTCTCTGCTCCGGCATAAGAGTTGCCAACTAATATCTGAAAAAAATATCTCCATGAATCCTTCGGGCAAAAAAATAGTCATGTCTTTAAACAGCAACGGCAGCGAGTCTTTTCCGCTTTTCGAGAAAAACGAACTTGGAAACGAGCTGAAACTTCCTGATTCTCTGCAAATTCTGCCGCTCCGTAACACGGTTTTGTTTCCCGGAATGGTAATTCCGATTTCCGTCGGACGCAAAAAATCCATACAACTTGTGAACAGTTCCGAAAAATCGGATAAGCTCATAGGCATTGCTACTCAGATAGATACAAAAATTGAAAATCCAAAATTTGAAGAACTTTACAAAATCGGAACCATTGCCCGCGTTTTGAAAGTATTTGATATGCCCGACGGCAACAAAACCGCCATCATTCGCGGCGTTCAGCGTTTCGAGATGTTGGAAGAACTTGCCAAAACGCCGCATATCAAAGTGAGTTTCAATGCCTTGCCCGACATTACGGCATTGCCCGAAGAAGCAGAAGAATTTGAAGCGTTAATTGCTTCATTACGTGAGCTTTCCGAAAAAATGATTCGCCTTTCAGACCACATTCCGAAAGAAGCGACATTTGCAGTAAAAAATATTGAAGAACCCGATTTTTTGCTTAGTTTTATTGCCAATGGCTTAGATTCCAGCGCGGAAGACAAACAAAAACTTCTGGAAATCAATCATTTGAAACAGCGCGCCGAAGCTTTGCAAATTCTGCTGAGTAAAGAACTTCGCAAACTTGAACTCAAAGATAACATCCAAAGCAAAGCAAAAACCGAAATCGACCACCAACAACGCGAGTATTATCTGAATCAGCAAATGAAAGCGATTCAGGAAGAGCTCGGTTTGGATACGCATCGTGCTGAAATTGACGAACTTGAACAAAAAGCTAAAAACGTAAAATGGAGTAAAGACGTTCAGGCAACGTTTGAAAAGCAAGTGAAACGCTTGAAGCAAATGAACCCGATGTCGCCCGATTACGGAATGCAAGTTAATTATTTACAGACACTTACGGAGCTTCCTTGGAATAAATTTACTAAAGATAATTTCGACCTCAAACGCGCTCAACAAGTGCTGGACGAAGACCATTACGGTTTGGAAAAAGTGAAGGACAGAATATTGGAACACCTTGCAGTTCTGAAACTTAAAGGCGATTTAAAAGCTCCGATTTTGTGCTTGTACGGTCCGCCCGGCGTAGGTAAAACTTCGCTCGGTCGTTCGGTTGCTCGGGCGTTGAACAGAAAATATGCCAGAATGTCACTCGGAGGCTTGCACGACGAAGCGGAAATTCGTGGGCATCGCCGCACCTACATCGGCGCAATGCCGGGCAGAATCATCCAAAATTTGAAAAAAGTTCAATCGGCAAACCCGGTTTTTATCTTGGATGAAATTGACAAAATCGGCAATGATTTTCGCGGCGACCCGTCTTCGGCACTTTTGGAAGTACTTGACCCTGAACAAAATAACACGTTTTACGATAATTATTTGGAAGTCGAATACGATTTATCCAAAATTCTGTTTATAGCCACAGCAAACTCACTTTCCGGCATCAAACCCGCCTTGCGCGACCGCATGGAACTTATTGATGTGAGCGGCTATGTAGTGGACGAAAAAGTAAATATTGCACTTAATCACTTGATTCCGAAGCAATTGAAAGACCACGGTGTTAAAAAAACGCAATTGACGTTTGAGAAATCGGCTGTGGAATCTATCATTTCCAACTACACGCGCGAATCCGGCGTGCGCGCTTTGGAAAAAAAAATTGCCGAAGCTGTGCGCAAAACTGCTCGATTCATCGCGATGAACGAACCTTATCAAAAAAATTTGAAAGCCGAAGATATTGTAAATCTGCTCGGAACGCCTGATTTTCAGCGCGAAAGCTACGAAGGCAACAAATTTGCAGGCGTTGCGGTAGGTTTGGCTTGGACGGCTGTCGGCGGAACGATTCTTTACGTGGAATGTGCCGTTAGCAAAGGCGCTAACAAGCTGACACTCACCGGAAATCTCGGCAGCGTGATGAAAGAATCCGCAGCAATTGCGCTGGAATACATCAAATCAAATGCAGTAAAATTCGGCATAGATGAACGCATTTTCAACCATTACGGCGTGCATTTGCATGTGCCTGAGGGCGCAACGCCAAAAGACGGTCCGTCCGCAGGAATTACGATGGTAACATCCATGTTATCAGCATTTTCACAACGAAAAGTGAAACCCAATTTGGCAATGACCGGCGAAATAAGTTTGCGAGGAAAAGTGTTGCCGGTGGGCGGAATCAAAGAGAAAATTTTGGCAGCTAAACGCGCCGGAATCACTGAAATTGTGCTTTGTCGCGAAAACGAAAAAGACGTAAACGACATCAAAGCGCTTTATACCGAAGGACTTACGTTTCATTATGTTGAAACGATTGCAGATGTTATCGGAATTGCACTTTTGGACGAAAAAGTTGAAAATCCGAAACAATTTTCGTTGCCCGAAGATAAGGACAAACGGAGCGAAGATAATAATGCTGAATAAATCTCTGATATTAAGTCTTTTATAGTTATTTTTTTCAATCGAATG
>DYSM01000131.1 GCA_020718265.1 Draconibacterium orientale
ATTATCAGTAATTTAACTTTACAAATTTTCAACTTTATGACTTTTTATACTGAACTCTTCAATGTATGTAAATTTGGCATTCTCATACCGATTTACATGCAAATAATTGAAATATTGTATTTTAGAGTCTGAATACACTTGTCTGATATCTTAAATCCATATAAATTCAGTCTTATGAAGAAGTTTTTTTTAATTCCGATTGCATTAACGACGTTGTTCGCTTGCAAGGAAAAAACTGCCGAAACTATGTACACATATCCGGAAACCCGAATGGATTCAACCGTTGTTGAAGACTATTTCGGAACAAAAGTTGCCGACCCGTATCGTTGGTTGGAAGATGACAATTCCGATGAAACCAAAGCTTGGGTTGATTCGCAAAACGTATTGACATTCAATTATTTAAAAGCAATCCCGTTTCGTCAAAATATCATTGACAGATTGACGGAAATTTACAATTACGAACGCTATTCGACGCCGTTCAAAAAAGCCGGAAAATATTTCTATTTCAAGAACGACGGGCTTCAAAATCAGAGCGTTATGTACATGCAAACCGCCTTGGATGCCGAAGCCACAGTGTTACTCGACCCTAATAAATTGTCCGACGACGGCACGGTTGCACTAAGTAGCCTCGATGTCTCGAAAGACGGTCAATTTTTGGCATATTCCATTTCGCGCGGCGGCTCGGATTGGAACGAAATTTTTGTAAAACACATCGCTTCAGGTGAGCTTTTGAAAGACCACATTTTATGGGTGAAATTTTCTGAAATCACTTGGTACAGAGACGGTTTCTTCTATGGGCGTTATCCCGAACCCAAGGAAGGCGGCGCACTTTCGGAAGCAAATAAAAATCAAAAATTGTATTACCACAAACTTGGAACCGAGCAAAGTGCCGACCAACTTATTTACGAAAATCCGAAATTTCCCGAACGCATGTACGGTGCAAGTATTTCGGACGATGAGAACTATTTGTTCTTGTCCGAATCGGAAACAACAAGCGGTAATGGCTTGTATGTGAAAGATTTAACAAAATCGAACAGCAAATTCGTTCAAATTGCCGAAGGTTTTGATTTTGACTTCAATATTATCGAACACATCAAAGGTAAATTCCTGATTTTAAGCAATAAAGGTGCTGAAAAATACAAACTAATTTCAGTAGATGCTGCAAATCCGGCAGATTCTGCTCAATGGTTGGAAATTTTGCCCGAATCCGAAAATGTATTGCAATCCGTATCTGTCGGCGGCGGAAAACTTATCGCTACTTATATGCAAGATGCTAAGAGTAAGGTCGTTCTGTATGATTTTGACGGCAAAAATCCGAAAGAAGTCGTGTTGCCCGGAATTGGTTCAACAGGCGGAATTTCTGCAAATTTGGAAGACAAAATCGGCTTTTATTCGTTCAGTTCTTACACCGTTCCGACCGTAATTTACAAATACGATTTTGAATCCGGAAATTCGGAAATCTACAGAAAACCTGAGATAAAAGGCTTAAATTTCGACGATTACACTACCGAACAAGTATTTTACACAAGCAAAGACGGTACAAAAGTTCCGATGTTCATCACCTATAAAAAAGGTATGAAGAAAGACGGCACAAATCCCACATTATTATACGCTTACGGCGGTTTTAACATTAGTTTGACGCCGAGTTTTGCAATTACACGCATGATTTGGCTCGAAAAAGGTGGCGTGTTTGCAGTTGCAAATTTGCGAGGCGGCGGTGAATATGGCGAAGCTTGGCACAAAGCAGGCACTAAAATGCAGAAACAGAACGTGTTCGATGATTTTATTGCGGCAGCAGAATATCTTCAAAACGTAAAATATACGTCAAAAGAGAAATTAGCAATTCAAGGCGGCTCGAACGGCGGTCTGCTTATTGGTGCGGTTACAAACCAACGTCCCGATTTGTTTGCAGTTGCGTTGCCTCATGTCGGCGTAATGGATATGCTTCGTTATCAGGAATTTACAATAGGTCGAGCGTGGTCATCGGATTACGGAATGAGCAAGGACAGCAAAGAAATGTTCGATTATCTTTACAAATATTCGCCCGTACACACTATGAAAGCAAACACGGATTACCCTGCTGTTATGGTACTTACGGCTGATCATGATGACCGCGTGGTGCCCGCGCACTCGTTCAAATATGCTGCCTCGATGCAAGAAAAAACCAACGGTAAAAAACCGGCGTTTATCCGAATTGACAAGCAAGCCGGACACGGCGCAGGAAAACCGACTGCAAAAATTATTGAGGAAAATGCTGATATTTATGCGTTTATCTGGCAAAATATGGGCGTGAATCCGTATAAAAAATAGAAATTTTATACATTTGAAATTGAAATCGCGAATTTGTGCTAAGTTTGCACTTCGCGATTTCTTTTTTCTTAATTGAAAAAAAATCTCAAATCTCAAATCTCAAACATGAACAATGCAATTTGCCCGATTTCCGATGTAAAATGTAATGAATATGCGTCTCGTGTTGTCAGTTTCTTGATGATGACAGGCGTGATAACATACATATTTACAGGTTATTACTATATCCTTGCGTTTTTGTCTGTCGATTTTTTTCTGCGCTGCTTTCTGAAAATTAAACACAGTCCTGTGAGTTGGCTTGCAAGTCTTATTTTTAAAACGTTCAAACTCCCGAATAAACCAAAAGACAAGGCTCCGAAAGTATTTGCATCGCGTTTGGGTTTTGCATTCGTAACACTTGCGTTTGGACTTGCATTTATTTCAGAAACAGCATCTTACGCCATTGCAGGCCTACTCGCGGTGTTGGCTTTTATGGATTCGATTTTGAATTATTGTGTAGGCTGTGTGATTTATTCACGCTTGGTTTTACCTTTGTTTAAGAATTGAAAATCAGATTTTTATAATGTAGAAATCATTATTACCGCCGGAATTACGGCTAACAAACTTCCGAAGTAATACCAAAGACCTTTTTTTGACAAACTTAGCTGTTTTTCGGAGCTTAATTCTAAATACATTTTGAGCCAATTTTGAAAATACTGTTCCGTGCCAATTGTGTAACGCACACATAAATAGATAGTTGCAATAAAAATCGAAGCTATCAACATGCCAATTGCCTTTCCGCTCAAAAATCCGAAAATGTCTTGAATAACATCTTCAAACCAATCCGCTAAATTTGGAATAAGTGCTGAAAGAAAGATAAAAACTGTTGCTAAATTTACGAACAACATAACGGAAACGAGGATATTTCCGTTCTTCAACGCGCTGTTTTCCTTGCCTTTAGCTCGAAGTTCGTAGTATTGATTCCAATATAGATTTTTGATAAAACTTTTCATCATACCCTTATTTTTCCAATGATTTTCGTGCGCGTTTTTCCATAGGTAAAATGCTGTGGTACACGAATTTGTTTATCGGAGTCTGCACACCGTAACGTTCACCCAACTTCACAACCGTTCCGTTTTGATATTCAATTTCCGAAGGTTTTCCCGACAAAATATCGCGCGACATGGAAGATGTTGATTCATAAGGCAATGTATCGGTATAGGCAACCGTTTTTTGAACAAAATCAGGCTCAATTTTTAAACCAATTTTTTGAGAAACAGCAAAAATTTCGTTCATCAACTCAATCATCATTTGACGAGTTTCGGGAATTTCTCCGATTTCGCCGTAACTCGATTGTGTAACTGCAAGTAACCCGCTGACACAGATTGCGTTAAACTTGCGCCAAAGGTCTGCCTGAATGTCTTCGGAAATGACCGAGCGAATGTCTGCATTATCGAATATCTCTTTGATTTTCAGTATTCTGACGGATTTTGAGTTGTCCGTTTCGCCGAATGTTATTGTCGGTTCTATGGCTGTGTGTGAAATTACGCCGGGCGATTCTATTTCGCTCATAATTCTGCAAAACCCTTCGATAATATGTTTACGGTCAATAACTTGTGCAAGTTCGTCGGATGCCAAAATTCCATTTTGAAGCGGTAATATTATCGAATTTTCGTGCAAAATTCCGTTAATTTCATGCACAATCGTTCGGATTTGCCACGCTTTCACGGCGAGGATAACGAGGTCGGGCTGACCAAGTTCCGAGAAAGTATCAGTTGCAAAAACTGTTTTTAGCTCAAAATTGCCTTTAAAACTCTTGATTTTCAACCCGTTGTTTTGTAAAACTTCCAAATTTTTTCCGCGAGCTAAAAATTTTACATTGTAGCCTGTTTTCGCCAATTTTGCCCCGAAATATCCGCCCACGCCGCCCGTGCCTATGATTGCGATTGTCATGTTTTTATTCTTGAAAATTTCAACCAAAACTATCATTTTTTTTTGATTTCGGCAAGTCTAAAAATCGTGTTTCGTTTTTGCTTTTTTTTAAGTAACTTTGTAGATTAATTCTAGTGTTCATCGTTTGCAAATTTGTTTTGCAAAATAAATATGTAATACATTGAAAATCAAAGCTTATATTAGTTTGCTCACTTTAGTTTTTGTGCTCGTTTGGTCCGATAGTTTTGCGCAATTTTACAACGGACATCAAATGAGTTTCGGCAAAAACAGGGTTCAATATAAAAAACGGTCGCATTGGCAGTTTCAGCGATACGAAAAATACGATGTCTATTTTTACGGCGAAAGCGATTATCAGGCGAAGA
The DNA here is from genome assembly GCA_020718265.1 of Draconibacterium orientale. Lineage (GTDB taxonomy): Bacteria > Bacteroidota > Bacteroidia > Bacteroidales > JAADGE01 > DYOJ01. The sequence continues at coordinate 4,602 of DYSM01000131.1, forward strand.
AAATTGCAGAGCTTGCCGAGCGAATATTGCCCGAAGTTGAAGAGTATTTTGGTTACGGAATCCAAAAACGTATCATTTTTGTAAGTTATCGAACATTGTCGGATTTTCGAGCCGGAAATATTGGTTATATGCCTGAGGATGAGAACTCTAACATAGGCGGTGTTACCCGAATTATTGATAATAAAGTGCTGCTGTATTACGAGGGCGAAAACGAAAAATTGGAAAATTTAGTGCGCGGAGGAATTTCGGAAATCATTGTAAATGAGATGCTTTACGGTGGCAGTTATCGTCAAAAAATCTCAAATTCCGCCCTGATGAGTTTACCCGAATGGTTTTCCGAAGGTTTAATGAGTTATTTGAACGAAGAGTGGAATTACGAAATTGAAAATGAAATTCGGGATATGTTTCTTTCGGGTAAAATGAAGAAAATCAATCATTTGAGTGGAGAACAGGCGCGTATTGCCGGGCATTCGTTTTGGTATTTTGTTTCGGTTCGGTATGGTAAATCAGTGATTCCTAATATTTTATATCTTACAAGAGCAAATAAAAATTCAGACACCGGATTTCGTGTTGTTACAGGGCAGACAGTCAAGGATTTAATGCCGGACTGGAAGGCTTTTTACGAACAAATGCTAAATTTTTCCGATGGCACAAAATCCGAGCTTTCAATTGAAAATCAGCTAATTAAAGGAAAAAAATCGGCTAAACTTTACAATTTGAGTGTCAGTCCGGACGGAAAATACATTGCGTATATCAGTAACATAAAAGGTCGTTTTTCTGTTAAACTGTTCGACAAAGAAACTTCAAAAGAAAAATCTATATTTAACAAAGGGCACAAACTTGAACAAATTACAGATTATTCATATCCTGTAACCGGTTGGCATCCAACGAGTAAGATGTTTGCATTTGTTGTTGAAGAGGAAGGCAAGCCGATGATGTATATGTATTATCCGGCAACGAAGGAAATTCGGAAACGCAATATGAGTTTTTTGCATAAAGTATTGTCTTTTGATTTTTCGGATTCCGGTTTTGATGTTGCAATTTCGGGCGTATTGGACGGAAAAACAGACATTTATCTTTTCAACACGGCATCTGCTGTCCTTAAAAAATTGACGGACGATGCTGCCGATGATTTGAACCCGATTTTTGTAAATAATTCCAAACAGATTTTGTTTTCCTCAAATCGTGTTGGAAATGAGCGAGTTGCAGAAGCATCCGGTTTGAGCGAAACTTACGACTTGTTCCTGAGTAGTTTCGATTCGGATTCCGAATTGGTGCGTGTCAGCGAAACACCATATTCCGACGAACGAAACGCGGGCGAATTAGCCAAAAATCGTTTCATTGCACTCACGGACACGAACGGAATTATTAATAAAACCGTAGTCGCATTCGACAGTACAATTGCGTTTATAGATACGGCAATTCATTACCGTTTTTTTTCAGTTCAAAATCGAATAACAGACTATGGTTCAAATATTTACGATTCAAAACTATTTCCACATAAATCAACTTCTGCCGATATTGTTTTGCTAAAAAATCGGTATCGAATCCTTGAAAATCAGTTTACACAAACAGCAAATTTTAATAGCGGGAAAAATGTTACGGATTTTAAAAGGCGATTTATTGAAAACCAAAATGAAGAACGTCGTCGTCAACTTGCTTATATACAGAAGAAAAGCCGCGAGCAACAACGTTTGGACAGCTTGCGTGCACATCCGCCGAAAAACTTACCGCATCCCGATAGTTTGAGTATTGATATTAATAATTATGTCTTTGAAAAAGAACGTCTTAACTCACTGTTTTATCAAGTAAATCCGATTGCTGAAGATACGCTCGGTGCGGCTGCCGATACGTTTATTGCAACACGAAATTACCGTCGCACATTTTTCACAAATTATGCGACACAGCAAGTCGATTTCGGATTTATGAGCAATTCCTACCAAGCGTTTACCGGTTCGGCGTATTTTTTTAGTCCGGGTATGAATGTGTTCACAAAAGTCGGAATTTACGATTTGTTAGAAGATTATCGACTCTCGGGCGCATTTAAAGTTGGTACGGACTTAAAAAATTTCGAGTATCTTGTTAGTTTTGAGGATTTTAAACGCCGTTGGGATAAACAATATATTTACCATCGACTAACTTATCAACGCGAGTATGACCCCGAATACGAATATTCTCCTTTTTTGAAAATTTATACGAACGATGTTACTTCAATTTTTAAATATCCGTTTTCACAGGTCGCATCAATACGACTTTCGGGAACTTTACGATATGACCTAACCACCATGTTGCCCAACGAGTTAGGTCAACAAACGCTTGAATATCCGGATGCACATCAATTTTTTTCGAGTGCAAAAGCTGAGTTTATTTTTGATAATTCACTTGGTTTGGGGCTGAATTTATATGAAGGTGTGCGCTTAAAAGTGTTTTCTGAATTTTATCAAGAAGTTGATCAAACTTACACAAATTTGTGGGTCAATGGTTTTGACATTCGTGCATACAAACGCATACATCGTAACTTTATCTTTGCCGGCAGGTTAGCCGGAAGTGCGGCGTTCGGAAAAAGCAAATTGCTTTATTATCTGGGCGGCGTGGATAATTGGTATGTTTTCAACCCGGATTTTGAAAAATTTGATAAAACAGTGAATATCAATACGAACGAAAACTATGTTTATCAAGCAGTTGCAACAAATATGCGAGGCTTTGTCCAAAACTCGCGCAACGGTACCAATTTTTTAGTGATGAATAACGAACTTCGTTTACCTGTTGTGCGCTATTTTGCAAACCGTCCGTTAAATTCGGAGTTCTTTAACAGCTTACAACTCGTTGGTTTTATGGACTTTGGCAGTGCGTGGTCCGGTCTTACACCCTTCGACGAAGCAAACGCTTACCGAACAGAAACCGTTAAAAGCTACCCTGTTACCGTAATTATCGACAAAAATCGTTCGCCCGTGCTTGTCGGCTATGGTTTTGGCTTGCGCAGCAAACTTTTAGGCTATTTCGTAAGGCTGGATTGGGCTTGGGGCATCGACAATTATTACGTTATGCCGCGTATGGTTTACTTCTCGCTGAATTTGGATTTTTAGTTCATAAAGTTCGTAAAGTTCATAAAGTTTGTAAAGTTCGTAAAGTTCATAAAGTTCATAAAGTTTTTAAAGTGTAAAGATTACAAAATATTGA
>DYSM01000568.1 GCA_020718265.1 Draconibacterium orientale
AGTTTGTGATGTTTTCGATGTAATACGAACCCGCAGCAGGGTCGATTACTTTGTCGAGATACGATTCTTCTTTGAGCAAAATCTGAACATTGCGAGCAACACGTTCGCCAAAAACTGAACTTTCGCTGTAACTTGCATCAAATGGATTGACTGCAAACGATTCTACATTGCCCAAAATTGCCGACATACTTTCGGTTGTGGCACGAAGCATATTTACGTAAGGGTCGTAAACGGTGTCGGTAAATAAAGAAGTTTCGGCATGAATGTGCATTTTGGTTTTGCTATCGCAACAAGGATTGTATTGCTTTACAATATTTGCCCAAAGCAAACGAGCCGCACGTATTTTGGCTATTTCCATGAAATAGTTGGTTCCAGTGCTGAAATTAAATTTCATGCGCTCGGTAATTGCACCAATGGGTAATCCCATTTCGGTAAGTTTGGCTAAATATTCGTTTCCGGCAGCCAAAGCAAAAGCAAGCTCTTGCACTATCGACGCTCCGGCTTCTTTGTAAATCCAAGCTCTTACGCCAATGGTTTTTACGTGAGGAAAATCTTTGGCAGCAACAATAAGCTGTTTTATTTCCTCAAACGCTTCTTTTTCACTACCTTTGTAAAAACCTCCAGTAAGCGTAAGTTTTCCTATTGGGTCGATATCAAAAGAAGCATGAATGCTATCGGCTTTTAAACCACGCTCTTCTACTATTTTTTTGAACATTGGAAACAAAAAAATAGACTTGCGGCAAGCAACAAAATTGGTTTCGATTCCTTCGATAAAAATATCTTTTAAAAGAATATCCATATCGGCTTGTTCTATTTTTTGAGTTTTATCGAAAACAAAGCCCAATGAATTAACACCTTTGTTGAGTACGTCAAGTGCGGTTTTGTTGGCTTTTGCAATGTTTTGAGTGGCAATGTTTTGTCTGATGAGCCAAGAGTTGTCGATTGTTTTGTTGCCTCTTACGAAAGGAAAAGCACCCGGCACAGCATCTGTAAAGTCAATGTTTTCGATGTGTTCGGCACGATAATAGGGCTTTACGTCGATGTTTTCGTTTGTTTTCCAAATCAGAGTGCGGTTGTAATCGGCACCTTTGAGGTCTGCTTTTATTTTTTCTTCCCACGCTTCGGTCGAGATAGGCGGAAAGTTTTCAAATAACCTTTTTTCTGACATTGTTTATCTATTTTAGTATTTTCTTAATTATCAATTTGTTCTATTGTTCTATTGTTCTATTGTTCTATTGTTCTATTGTTCTATTGTTCTATTGTTAAATTGTTAATTTTTTTGCAATTATTTCAATATTAAATAATTCATAATT
>DYSM01000569.1 GCA_020718265.1 Draconibacterium orientale
GTAATTTAACTTTACAAACTTTCAACTTTATGACTTTTTATACTGAACTCATTAGATTATATTTATTTTGAAGATAAATTTTCGACAAAATCGACCATCAGTTTAAACAATCCTTCGTAACCCGACAATGGCACAGCATCGGCGCGGTCGTAAATGTTGTGATATTCTTTGTAATCGCCTAAGGTATAGATAAAAAACGACGGCACACCTTTGACAAAAAACGGATAATGGTCGCTGTTTGCAGCCGAGCCGCGAATTTTTATTTGAGGCAGATAATGTTGATTTTCATTTAGTTGCGTAAGAATATCAAATTGTTTACGAAATTCTTTACCGTTCACAACTTGTATGCCCTTGTCGCCGCTGCCTACGATGTCCAAATTTATCAAAAATTTGATTTTTGAAAGCGGAAACAGCGGATTTTCAACATAATACGAAGAACCGCGCAAGCCGATTTCCTCGCCGCTGAACAACATAAAAACCAGTGTATAATTCGGCTTTTTCTTTTGAAATTTATAATGTCTTGCCAAATCCAAAACCATCGCCGTACCCGAAGCGTTGTCGTGCGCACCGGGAAAATAAACGCCGTTGCCCATCATGCCGATATGGTCGTAATGTGCTGAAAATATAATACATGTGTCCGATTTTCCTTTGATATATCCGATTACGTTTTGTGTATTTTCATTTTTCAGAAATTTAGAATCAATATCGAGCGAAAGGGTTGTAAATGAATCAGGTAAAGCGTCTCGCATGATTTCAATTTCGGTAAAACTTGCAGAAAATGTTGCAGGCACTTGCATCAAATTTTTATCGGAAATTTTCAAAATTACGCTCGCTCCGAGAGCGTTGCCGGTAAAATAGCGCGTATAAGTATCTGAAAAAGAAGGTTTTCTCAATCCGGATGTATCAATAAGAACGGCTTTGCCTTTGTAATTTTGAGCTATCAAGGAATCGAATTTCGCTTGATTCCGAATAATTTCAGGCGTAAATTTTACAATCTCAAACGTGCCGTGCGCCGGCGCGGAATGGGCGCGAATCATACATTCCGAGCCGACTTTCAGTGTTTTTTCGCCCAAAATCACGGAATTTTTTCCGTTCAAAACATTCACATTTATGCTGAAATTTTGTTTGTAAGATTTCTCAAACTTCTTTAATTTCAATGCTTTAAATTCATTTTCGAGATAAGTTGCAGCTTTGCCGTCATTATCAAATTCATAGCTTCTGCCTGCAAAAGTGGGCGAACATAAGGTGTCGATAATGTTATGTGCATACTTTAGATTCTGAGCATAAATATCTGAAAATGTTATAGTTAAAA
>DYSM01000132.1 GCA_020718265.1 Draconibacterium orientale
TCAAGCATATAGTTTGTTTAGCTAAAATAAAACAGGCTTTTTAGACAGGACTCATGTATTTGTTTTCGACGTAATTTTTATCTATAAAAAAAGTAGTTTTACACAAAAAATTGAATTTTTCGTCAAAAAATATGAATTTTTATTAAAAAAATGCTAAAAAATCAGATTTTTTTAATAATTTTGAACTGTTTTGCGCTCAAGTTTTTACAACAGATTCAGGAATCGAAGCGCAAATTGTTAGTTCAAACTTTGTACTGCTCCGATTGACTCTCATAAATTGCCGTTGTGCACACGCGTTGTGCCTCCAAAAAAAATTCGGCAAGGATTCAAATTTCGCAATCAAAAGCGCAAAATTAAAAAAATGCCTTTTGAAGCTGTTCGCGTGTGCTTGACTATTTTTTAAGAATATTATTCACTTTTTGACAAGTTTCGGCAAGTTTTTGCTTGTTGCTTCGTTGTGCGCACGTTTCCCAAAACGTTCGCTTGAACTTTATGCTTACAATTTTCGCGTAACTTATTGAGATTCTTTTTTTTTAAGACTGTAATCTGCCTAACTCTAAAAACGACCAAAGCCTCATCTTCTGACGGACTAAGGCTTTGGATTTCAAAATCTTCCACGCGCTTGCATGGAAGTTCCTAACTTACGGTTGGCGTGAGGTTTTAATCTTTCAAAATCTCCGCCAGCTTTTTTTCTAAATCTTCGCCGCGCAAATCTTTGGCGATTATGATGCCGTTTTTGTCTATTAAAATCGTATGAGGAATGGACTCAACTCCGTAATCCACAGCAGCTTGCGAACTCCAATACATGAGGTCGGACACGTGTGTCCATTTTCCCAATTCATCGTCTTTGATGGCTTTTAGCCACGAGCCTTTATCGCGGTCGAGCGAAACGCTGTAAATTGTAAAGCCTTTTTTGTGATATTTATCGTATAATTTAACCAAATTCGGACTTTCCGCGCGGCACGGACGACACCAAGCTGCCCAAAAATCTATGAGGACGTAACTTCCTCGCAAATCTGACAACTTTTTGGTTTCTCCGAGAGGTGTTTGTAGTTCAATTTCAGGTGCTTGCGTGCCAATTGCAAGTTTTGAACTTTCTGAAACGATTTTATTCAAATCGGCTACTAAATAATTTTCAGTGTGCTCGGCAAGTCCTTCACTGAGTTTTTTATAGGTTGGAAAATCCTCATTTACATCGAGTTCGTTGATAAAAAACAAGCACGCAAGTGAAGTCGGATTTTCATCTATCATTTTGCGAATCATAGTTTTGCGCTCAAGTTCCATCTGTGCTCGATAATCTTCAATTTTTTGATTGATATCGGCACTCGCACCAAGTGTAGAATAAACCAATTCGGTGTGTTTAGAACCTTGAATGACAGGAGTTTCGGGCGACTCGGTATCTAAAATAATTTCTGCTTTTTCGCCCGGTTCGGGAATGTACATCAGAAACATTTCATCGCTGATTTTTAGTTTAAAAAAATCGGATTTTTCTAAATTTAGCTCGAAAGAAAATTTGCCTTTCCTACTTATTACGGCTGAATCAATCACAACTTCGGATAAAATATTTTCGAGATATACTTTTTCGAATCCTGAATTATTTTTAAGCTCACCTTTTATTTGAGTTGATTTTTGAGAAGGAGTCTGTGCCTGTTTCTGTGCTGATAATGAAAGACTTAAAACAAGAAAAACGAGAACTGAAATGTATTTTTGCATAAACGGATTAATTCTGATGAAACTACAATATATAAATGTCTAAAATAACGATTTTATTTTCTGATTTACAAAAATTTGTGAATATCGAGCCAAAAAAACTCGCCAAGTCCGGAGGCAAAAACGATATTTCCCATCAAGCCGTGCAAAACCGCGCTGAACAAAACGCTCTTTGTTTTTGTATAAGTGTGCGCAAGGTAAAATCCGCCAAACATCGTAATAATCAGTGATATAGGATAAAATAAAAGATATGAACATAGCCAAACGACACAGCACTTGCGGTGATTAGTAAGGTTTCGTTTCGGAACAATTCGGCATAGCGTTTGAACAAAAATGTGCGATAAATAATTTCTTGACCGATGGCGGAAAATATCGGATAGAACACGCTGAGAAGCAGCCAAATCTTCTGATTTCGGAGCGGTAGATTGAACAAATTTTCGGGCAAAAACAAGGCTACACACGAAACCAAGAAAATCAAAACCAACAAAACATAAAATGCGTGTTTTAACAATTCAGATTTCGATATATTCCAATAAATCAACTCTTTAAAATGAAAATCCGGATGTTTGCGCAAATACAAAAACAGCAAAATAAGTAAGGGCAATACGACCATACTCGGATGTACTAACTTATCTATGAACAACATAGCTGTCGGGACGCCGAAGAAAAGCAGCGCAAACTCTGTCGCACGTAAAATTTTTGAAAAACCAATCATCTTTGAGAAAATTCAACAAAATGTTCTTCAAACATACAAGAAACTTTCTACAAAACTTAATATTCTTCAAACGTAAATGAAACTTTTTGAAACATGGTATTTTCTACATACACAAATGAAATCTTTTGAACGCAAAAAACTTTTTAAAACTTTCCAAAAAAATCTAATTTTGCAGATAAACCCTTCTTATATAAAACGGAATTAAAAGGATTACATGTTTGAAGTATAAAATGTAGATTATCAATAATTTATATTCTGTTGTCTGTAATCTGATGTCTTAACTCTAATATAAAATGAACAGTTTCGGACGTATTTTTAAAGTTCAAATATTCGGCGAATCGCACGGCACGGCAGTCGGCGCGCTTTTAGACGGTTGCCCTGCGGGAATTTCTGTTTCGGCAGAAGATTTTGAAACAGATTTGGAACGCCGGCGCAGCGGTGCAAAAGGCACAACCAAACGCAAAGAACCTGATATGCCACAGATTATCAGTGGCATACACAACGAAAAAACCACCGGAAGTCCGATTTCAATTGCGTTTTTTAACCAAGATACACGCTCGCAGGATTACAATTTTCGTGCAATTCCAAGACCCGGACATGCTGATTTTACGGGACATACAAAATTTGGCGGCTTCAACGATGACCGAGGCGGCGGTCATTTTTCAGGTCGAATTACGGCAGGTGTTGTTGCGGCAGGCGTGGTTGCTAAAAAAATAATTCCGAACATAAAAATTTCAGCTAAATTAATAGAAGTTGGCGGACAAATATCAGATTTTGAGAAAGTTATAGAACATACGATAAAAAAACTTGATTCTGTCGGCGGCATTATTGAGTGCGTTGCGGAACACGTGCCAATCGGATTTGGCGAACCGTTTTGGGATTCTGCGGAATCGCTCATCAGTCATGCAATTTTTTCAATTCCGGGCGTTCGCGGCATAGAATTTGGCGCAGGATTTGCCGCCGCAAGAATGTTTGGTTCCGAACATAACGATTTGACTTTGAACGCAAAAGGCGAAACCAAAACCAACCACGCCGGCGGTATAAACGGCGGAATTACCAATGGAAACACACTCACGTTTCGCATTGCCGTAAAACCAACCGCAAGCATTTCGCAAATTCAGGAAACCTTCAATTTTGAAACACAACACGTTGAACCTCTGCGTATTACAGGAAGACACGATGCCTGCATCGCCTTACGGATGCCAGTGATTGTAGAAGCCGTAACTGCAATTGTGCTGGCGGATTTGTATTTAATAAATTTAAAATCTAAAATCTAAACAAATGAATATCAACACATTAACAGACAGACTCATAGACATTGCCATTGCCGAAGACCTTGGCGACGGCGACCACAGCGCGCTCTCATGTATTCCTGCGGATAAGCGCGGCTCGGCTCAACTGCTTGTAAAACAAAGCGGTGTACTTGCCGGCATCGAAATTGCAAAACAGGTTTTTGCTAAAATTGCAGACGATTTTGAGCTTGAAATTTTTCTGCAAGACGGCGCACGCATTTCGCCCGGCGATGTGGCTTTCAAAGTTTCGGGGCGCGTGATTCCGCTGTTGCAGGCGGAACGACTTGTGCTGAATTTCATGCAACGCATGAGCGGAATTGCCTCACAAACAGCACGTTACGCCGACATTATAGCCGATTTGCCCACAAAAATTCTTGATACGCGCAAAACCACGCCGGGCTTGCGTTTGATAGAAAAAATGGCAGTAAAAATCGGCGGCGGCGAAAATCATCGAATGGGTTTGTATGACATGGTTATGCTCAAAGACAATCACAACGATTTTGCAGGCGGAATCCCGCAAGCCGTCGAGCGCGTAAAAAAATATCTTGCCAAAAAAAATAAAAACCTGAAAATTGAAGTAGAAGTCAGAAATTTCCAAGAATTACAACAAGTTCTTAATATTGAAGGCGTTGACCGTGTAATGTTAGACAATTTTTCGGTAGAAGATACACGTGAAGCTGTGAAACGTGTTGCCGGAAAAATGGAAACCGAATCGTCCGGCGGCATCACGTTGGAAACCTTGCGCGCGTATGCCGAATGCGGTGTGGATTACATTTCTGTCGGCGCGCTGACACATCAAATTCAAAGCTTGGATTTGAGTCTGAAAGCTTCTTTTAAAAAAACATCCCAACAACATATCCGTTTATGAACTTTTTAATTCAAAAAAAGCATATATTTGTAGCATATTTAATTCTTTTCTCTTCATAGTAGTTGCTTTTAGTTGCCTTCCGTTCGCGGGGGCAACTTTTGCTTTGACATTTTGTAAGAAAATAATCAAAATTTGTACAGAATGCGCTAATTTTGGAGAATTCAGAGAAATAGCGATGTCGGAGTTTATTTTAGCAGTTCGCAAGCACCAAACGTTAGGCTACCTCGTGTCAGCATATCTTGCCGAATCCACTTCGCAAAATTTTATGCGCATTGTGGATTCGCTCGGCATGTCGTCGGCAGAAAGCTCCGAACTTACTGATAATCAAAAACATATCTTAAAAATGATTGATGTTTTTTCCGAACAACAACTTTCGGCAATCTTCAACAGAAAAGGCGTGCCTGCGCATAGTTTTATTCAGAATATTGATAACGAAACACTTGAAACAAGAATCCGACCGTTTATCGAAGGCAAATTAGTCAAAATTTTTGAGCTAATTCGAGACACGAACACGCGCATTTTTTTTCGCTCCGGAAATCAGCAAACACTTCATCATGAGGATGAACTGACGTTGAATACAGAGCCGGCAAAAACTGTTTTCAATATCACAAAACACGAGGAAGGCACGCGCTATTTTTTGTCCGTAAAGCACAGAAATCGAAGTATGAAGCTAAGCGATAAACCCGTGTATCTGCTTACAAATCAACCTTGTATTTTGATTATTGAAGCGGAGATTTTCTTTTTTGAAGATATTGATGCCAAAAAACTTCGGCCGTTTCTGACCAAAGAATACATTCACATTCCGAAATCTGCCGAGAAAAAATGGTACGAAACGTTTGCCTCAAAAGCTGTAAAACTTTACGATGTAAACGCACAAGGTTTTGATATTAAATCAGTTACCACAATAAAAAAGGCGGTAATCGTTCTTGAAAACAGTTGGCAAAATCTTTACACGTTTTTTATAAAATTTCAATATAACGATAAATTTTTTGAGGGAAACAACCCTATCGAAAGTTTGACAGATTTTAATGAAACCGACTTCTCATTTGTAAAAACCGAACGCGACAAAAACTGGGAGTCTGAAATTTGTAATTATCTAATATCAAATGGTTTAACACGGAATTCGGAAGGTAATTTTTTGATTCCGAATACATTTATTGCACCTGAATTTCAACATTCGGCGACCATTTATTTTCTGAACTACACGCCGACGATTTTTGACAGAGATGATATTCATTTTACTCAAAAATTTTTCAATAAAACGTATTTTACGAAGCAAATTTCGCTGGAAATGCGAACTTCTGAAAATCGCGATTGGTTTGATATTGAAGCATTTGTAACGTTCGGGAGTTATGAATTTCCGTTCATAAAACTGCGCGATAATATTCTTAATCGAACGCCGGAATTTTTGTTGCCAAACGGAACCACCGCCTTAATCCCGACCGAATGGTTTGCAAAATACGAAGGACTTTTCATGTTTTCAAAACACGAAAACGACAGACTGAAACTAAAACGACACCATTTTAAGTTATTGCAAGACAATGATTTAAAATCGAGAAATAAATTGTTTGAGATAGAAATTCCCGAAAATTTTCAAACTCAAGTGCCTTCCGAAATTCGCGCCGAACTTCGCCCTTACCAAAAAGACGGATTTCGATGGCTAAGTTTGCTGCGCGAAAACAACTTGGGCGGTTGCCTTGCCGATGACATGGGACTTGGTAAAACACTGCAAACCATAACGTTACTTCAAGACACAGTCGAAAACCGTAAGCGAAACGCACTGCCGCGAAAACCAAGTTTGATTGTCATGCCGGTTTCGCTCATCCACAATTGGGAGTTTGAAATTATGAAATTCAGCCCGTTTTTGCGCGTGTTGAAATATTGGGGCGGAAAAAGAAGCGAAAAATTCGACGAATTTGGAAATTTTGATGTCATTCTTGCGGGTTACGGCGTGGTGCGCAATGATATTGAATTGTTGCAAAGTTATGAATTTTTGTATATTATTTTAGACGAAAGTCAATATATAAAAAATCCGGAATCGAAAGTGTATCAATCTGTTATGCAACTAAATTCGGAACACAGACTTGTGCTCACGGGCACGCCGATTGAAAATTCGCTGACAGATTTGTGGGCGCAAATGAATTTCATAAACGAAGGTTTGCTGGGTTCAAAAGAATTTTTCAAACAAAATTTTACAACCTATATTGAAAAAGACCTTGAAAATTCGCGCAGCGCGCAATTAAAAAATATAATCAAGCCGTTTTTTTTACGCCGAAAAAAGGACGAAGTAGCCAAAGATTTGCCTGAACTCACTGAGCAACTGATATATTGCAGAATGACTGAGGCGCAGAAAAAATTTTACGACAGCGAAAAGTCAAAAATTCGCAACACACTCATCGGAGTTGAAACGGTTTCCAAAAAGGAACGTTCAATATTGATTATCAAAGCATTGATGAGACTTCGGCAAATTGCAAATCATCCGAAACTTGTGCAGCCCGATTATGAAGCGGATTCGGGCAAATTTGAAAATGTCATCGGTGCGGTTGAAAATTTGATTTCCGAAAATCATAAAGTGCTGATATTCTCATCGTTTGTGAAGCATTTGAATCTGTTTGCGCGCCATTTCGATGCTCAAAACACTTCGTACGCCATGCTCACGGGCGCAACCAAAGACAGAGCCGGCGTTGTGCATAAATTTCAGGAAAATCCGAACACTAAATTGTTTCTAATATCCATAAAATCAGGCGGAACCGGATTGAATTTAACGCAAGCCGACTATGTGTTCATCCTCGACCCGTGGTGGAATCCGGCAACGGAAGCGCAAGCCGTAAACCGCGCGCACCGCATCGGGCAAAACAAGCATGTAATGGTTTACCGATTTATCACCCCAAAAACCGTGGAGGAAAAAATTCGGAAACTACAAGCCGACAAACTTCGCATTTCGGATATGTTCATTACGTCTAATAATCCGCTGGCGCAACTCTCTGAAAATGAAATAGAACAGTTATTTGAGTAGAAAGTTTATCAAGTTTGTAAAGTTCATAAAGTTTGTAAAGTTCATAAAGTTTGTAAAGTTCATAAAGTTTATAAAGTTTATCAAGTTTGTAAAGTTCATAAAGTTTTTTG
>DYSM01000570.1 GCA_020718265.1 Draconibacterium orientale
CCTCTTATTGACTGTAATGTCTAAGCTCGAAAAGTAAGGTCTTCGACTTTTTTTTTAATGCAAATTGTGATAGTAAGATATACCGGTTGGTAGATTGGCAAAGTCTTTCCTCTTTGGGGAAACGGAAACGAAAAAGGGGCTCAAGTCTTATCCGTCCTCATGATTTTTATCATATAATGGCATAATCGGGCAACCCTTTACCGATTTCTCGTCTTTGCGAAAATTACACAACATGAGAAAAGTTTTATAATCGACTGCATCGATTTTGATTTCGATGTTTGTAGGGGCACAGTGTGTCGACGAAAGTACCGTTTATCCGTTTACCTATAACGGAACAAATTACGAAGTGGTTAAAACCAAAAAATCTTGGGCCTAACGCCGCAGTATGTGCGGTAGAACGAGGTGGATTTTTGGTCGAAATCAACAGCCAAGAAGAGCAAGATGCCGTGTTTAATTCCATAACTACAGGTGCGTTGGTAAGCAACGGCTATGGCAATGTCGATTGCGGCGGCGGTATTTCGTATGTTTGGTTAGGTGGTAACGATATTGGCCGCGAAAGCAATTGGCAATGGTATGATTCTGACCAATCATTTTGGTCAGGTCAAGGGCAAGCCGGAAGTGGAAATGGGCAAATTACAAACAGTTCGTTTGTCAATTGGGGCGGAAAAAGTACTGGAAACATACAAGAACCCGATAATTTCACCTATCCGGGATATTGCGATACCGACCAAGATGGCTTGGGTTTGGCTTTAGCAAATTGGCCCTATGGCATCACTGGCGAATGGAACGATATACAAGCGGGTTCGCTGCTTTATTTTGTAATTGAATATCCGCAAGGAACCGGAGAAAATGTAATCCATAAGAATTCGGGATGGAATATATCTCGCTTGCAAAATTCGTATTCCATTTTTTCCAAAGAAACAACATCAATTCAATTCTACAATATAGCAGGTCAATTGGTCTACAGCAACCAAATACAAGCACAACAAGTGCTAAATATCAATTCAGAAAATTATCCTGCGGGCATTTATTCCTTAATCATGCAATCATCTAATGCTCAATCGGCTATAAAGTTGATTGTTGAATAAGAAGAAATTCATTCAATTTCAAAAACACAAAAAAGAGGCTGCAATTTGCAGCCTCTTTAAATTGTATAAATTCAAATTTTATTTCTCTCTTAAGAGTTGAATTGCTCCTTCGAATTCGTATTCTTGCCCTTTTTTACCAGTTGCCGTAATGACGTAAAAGTAAGCTCCGGCCGACATTTCGCCGCCATTGTTTAACTTTTTACCGTTCCACGATTCCGA
>DYSM01000133.1 GCA_020718265.1 Draconibacterium orientale
CATTCGATTGAAAAAATGACTACAACCTACATAAATTCAAATATTTACACGTTTTTCTTACAAATATTGAGTTCAGTATAAAAAGTCATAAAGTTAAAAGTTTGTAAAGTTAAATTACTGATAATAAGCAATTTACTTAAATTGTAAAATATTTCCAAAAGCACTGATAATAAAGCATATAGATTGTTTAGCTAAAATCAAACAGGCTTTTTAGACCGGACTCAATATTATTTAATAAATCGAATTGTCGTCGCTTCGTTTATCCAGCAACCGACTGTAAATGAGCCGCCTTCATATTTTTCGCGCATGAAACCTTGCTCTTTCGTCGGATAACGCGAGGCGTATTGCGAAATAAGCGAGGATGCTTCTTTTTGAACGTCTTCGGAGCTGTCTATGTTCTTGGCATACTGTGCTTTATCTACGGCAGCCCAATAGGTTCCTTGTTGTTCAAACGCATCGCTTCCGCATGAGCCTGCGCTGGCGGCGTACATTTTTGCGATGAGCAAATACGGCTCGCCCCAGTTCGGGCGCAGTTCTGCTGCTTTCAGGGCTGATGTTCGGGCTTTGGAATATTGGTCTTGCGCGCGCGCTACAATTGCGGATTCATACAAATATTTCGATTTGGTGAGCGGATCAACTTCCAAGTTTATAGCTTCTTCGTAATATTTTGCAGCTTCGGCGTATTGTTCTTTTTTGAGTTTGAGTTTTGCAATTTGATATGCTGCAAGTGCCGAAGGCTCAATGTTATACAAATCTATTGCGCCTTTTTCAAAGAATGATGATTCTTTGCAACCTTTTTTCTCTAGCAAGCCGGTTGCTTTTTTCAGCCATTCCACGTTTGCTTTATTTTCTTCGTATTTGGAGTTGAAAATAGAGTCTAACACTTCGCAGCTTGAGCACGGGCATTTGGTAAAAGTTTCGGTGATTTTGTCGGAAACTTCTTTGTATGAAGGGATTGCTTTGTCGCGCAGTTGTGGTGTATCTTTTTTGTCAGGATATTTAGCTACATACGCTTCGGCATCGGCAATTTTTTTCGAGATAGCTTTATCTGCCAACAAATAATCTTCAACAATGTCGTTGGGTGTGATTTTTTTTGCACGCAACATGTCAATTCCGGAAACGAAATAGTTGAGAATCACAACGTGACCGGCTTCTTCCATTTCAAGTTGCACGGATTCTTTCATGTACATGTATGCCGTGTCGAAGGCTTCTTTTTTGTAATTGCTGTAATACGCTTGTCCCATTTTGCCTTTGATGTAGCCTTTTCCGTATTTTTTGGCATCGCCGAAGTACACAATTCGTTGGTCGTAAAGCATCATCAAGGTATCAAACCACATACGTTTGGTTTGCAAATGTGCTTTTATGATGTCGTTGTTCGCTTTGTCGCCTTTTTTGCTTTCTTCGGCGGCTTTGTTGTGCGCTTCTTTCATTTTAAATTCCAAAATATCTTCACCTTTTGAGTACACATTTGTTGAAGAAATGGGATAGTACACGAATAATGTTTTATACGGTTTGTAAGCTGCATTAAAATCTTTTTGGTCGGTCAAAGTTTTCAGAACTGACAGATTTTCAATACATTCAATACTGTCCACACCGTACATGGTTTTGTCTTTCATGTACACTTTCATGTCGTGATGTCTTGCCAGAATCAGTTTTTCCATTTCAGCTAATTGCCCGGCTTTTGCCATATCTTTCAGTTCTTTCAGGTTGAACACGGTAACATTTGTTTCCGTTGCGAGTTCAAGTTTTTGTTTTTCAATATCTTCGGTTGCCGTACGAAGTTTTGCGTAAAGGTCTCGATATTGCGCAATTTGTCCTTTGTCAAGCTTTGCATCGGCTTGCATGGTCAGTTGAGTTCCGAGTTGTGGGAACTTTTGTTTGAAGAGGTCTTGCACCATTTGCGCCTGCAATTGCACCGCAGCGATGATGACCAGAACGGCTATGCCAACGATTCGTTTCATAATTTCTGAAATTTTTGTTGATTATGAATTAAGGTATTTTGTATTAATTAAACTTACGTTTTTGAAACCAAATTGCTCCGGTATTGAAATAAAGATGCACTTTATAGTAGTTTTCATAAATCAAATTTGTTGCCGGATTTCCAAATTTGCCCACTTCAAATGCTAAATTTATAAATGTGAGCGATTTTGATACCGGAATTCCTAATCCGACACTCATGCCTTGTTCGGTAATTTCGTTTCCGCCAAAACTGAAATTCGATGTTCCTGTATGCGCTCCGACTCGATAATTCACAGTTTTGAAAAACGATTTCGATGCTGCGTTCGGCGTGTATTCAATGCCCGCAGATATGCGTTCGGATTTTGAAAACGTGCCCGTACCTACGCCTATCATACTAACGTCGGACCAGTCCGAAATGGTATAATCTGCCGTAACAATGAGCGATTTTGAGTGCAATGCCAAGCCTACGCCGTATTGCAGCGGAAACCCGACCGTGCCTTCGGCTATGGTGTCATTGACTAATGTGTCTGTTAAAGCTCTGCCGCTCTGGATAATGTCGCGTTGCACAAATCGAGTTTGAAGTGCGTTCAGTTGGGCTTTATTTTCGGCAAACGCTCCGATGGTGAACCCGAATTTTCCGAAAATAGTATCATTCGTATATTGAAATCCGCCTCGAAACGAGAAATCCGAAACATTAATTCGTCTCAAATCGGTGGTAACGACTGCATATTCCGTAGCAGTCATCACGGAAGTTGAGGTCTGTGAAAGCGGTCCGAAAATGTATGACGCATTTACGCCGATTGATAACCCTTTGAAATAGAATGAATTGCCCCAGTATAGCGAATTTAAACCGCCTGCTCCGGAATATTTATTGTTGAACACTGCCGAGTAATCGCCCGAAGTAACCGTATCTGTTTCGGAAACGCTGTAGCCCACGCTGCTCACGGGTTGTAAGCCGAAACTCATTGCCCAATAGTTTTGAAGCTGAAATTTACCGGTAAACGAAACCAAATTTGTGTTGTATTTGGAAACGGCAAGGTCGCCGTCAAAAATATCGGTGCGCAAACCGCGTGCGCCCACTTGAAACACAAACGGACGACCGTTCGGTTTTTTCACGTCTTTATATAGCAACTCAAACGAGCTGTTTTCCGGATATTTGAACACTGCGTACGATGCCGGGTTTACCGTGTTGATGTCGAACGGAGCTGTGAGCGCAACGCCCGCGCCGCCCAAGGCAAAGTTGCGTCCGGAGCCTTGAAGTTCCGAAATGCCGATGCCGAACCGCGAGTACGGCGAGTTGCTGTTACTTTGCGCCGAAACGCTTGCTGCCGCGAGCAAAAGAATGATGATAGTATTGAAGATTTTACGCATTGTATTCCAATATTCTGTTTAAACCGATGTGGATTAAATCGGGCTCCGCAAAGATGCTGTTTTTTATGTTTTTTTCAAAGAAAAATAAATCGCCGCCCGTAAAAATTACGTGCAAATCACTGTATTGTTCCGAAAACCGGCGGATGTAGCCTTCAGTTTCGTATAAAATTCCGTTTTTTACACCTGCCTCAATTGCAGAGATTGTATTTGTGCCAAATAGTTGCATGGTTTCAAATTGCGGTTTCACGAGCGGCAATTTTTGGGTAAACTCGTGCAACGCTCTGATTCTCATTTGAATTCCCGGCGAAATAGTGCCGCCTAAATATTCGCCGCGAAAATTCACAAAATCAACGGTCAGCGCCGTTCCTACATCAAAAATCAACACATTTTGGTTCGGAAACAAAACCGTTGCGCCGACGGCAGCGGCAAGTCGGTCTTTGCCCAAAGTATCGGGCGTTTCATACAAATTTTTTATCGGAACAGGTGTTTGGTGTGTCAGATATTCAAATTGTTTGAAATTGGAAAAAATATCTGCAACAATCTCATAATCATTGCGTACCGATGACACAATTGCGCCGGCGAAGTTGAAAATCTCAAATAATTGCGAAATCTGAACCTTTAAATTTTCAATAGTTATCGGCTCAAAATGCGTATCTTTAAAAATAATACGAGTTTTGTTAATTACTGCAAGTTTTATTGCGGTATTTCCAATATCTATGCTTAAATTTGTCGGCATTAATTTTTTTAATGTTATCCTTAAAAACTATCTGTTCGTAAAAAATTTATCAAAAATAGATATTTTGGGGCAATATTTGAGGGTTTTAATAGACTTTAACACAATTTAAAAAAACTTGCCAATATTCAATAAATTAAAGCGAAAGATGAGCTAAAAAAAACAGATGAATTGAGAAGGTTAGTTCCTTTTTTTGTAATTTTTTATTATACCAACCGCAGACGGTATATTTGCGAAAAATTGAAATCACCAACCGCAGTTGGTATAATTGAGATAGGAATGAAAGAACTTGTAAATCAAGAATATAAAGACTTTTTAAAGGAGATAGTCAGCAATATTGAAGGAATACGATGCACCAACAACATAAATTTAGGATTCAATAATCCAATCATAGAAATTAGAAGTCAAAAAATATTTTAAAAAATGGAAACTCTGATTTATAAACTGAAAATTATGTTAATTTTATGTATTTTTCCGGTTTAATATAAGTCTGTCGGGTTAACAAAAAAATAAACAAACATGGATAATTCAGAAAAACGAATATTAATTGTAGAGGACGATAATTTGCTCGCCGCAACCTTCGAGATGTTTATCAAACAGTTGGGATACAGCCATTACGGCACAGCAAAAAGTAGTATTCAGGCAAAAGAACTGTGTCATTTCGACAAACCGGATATTGTATTGATGGACATACATTTAGACGGAAATTCAAACGGAATTGAAGCTGCTCGCACGTTAGGCGAAAACTACAATTTGCCCGTGGTTTACATCACCGGCGACGACTCAATTGACATGGTGCGAACGGCAGTTCTCTCAAACACTTACGGATTTTTGGCGAAACCGTTGCACAAAAGCGTTTTAGAAAGTACCATCGAATTTGCACTAAAAAAACACGCAATAGACACTGCGTTGCGTTCGTAACAAGCTCAAAATATGACTATTACAGTTTGCCCGCAAACCATCACCCGCACGATAGACGCGCCGGCGTCAAAAAGTGCTGTCCAACGCGCCATCGCACTTGCGCTGTTAGCCGACGGCGAAACCCGAATTCTGAAACCAACATACAGCAACGATGTGCGCGATGCCGCATCCGTAGCCAAAAACTTGGGTGCGGAAGTTGAAATGTTGCATAACGAAATCATAATCAGAGCGAAGCAACGCGAAATTTCCGAAAATTTATCGTGTGGCGAAGCCGGTTTGTGCATACGCATGTTTGCACCGGTGGCTGCCTTGTTTGGAAAGTCGTTCAAACTTTCGGGCGAAGGCTCGCTGCTTGTGCGTCCGGTGGGCGGAATTCAAGATGCGCTTGAAAAATTCGGTGCTGTTTGCGAAACTTCTAATGGATTTCCGCCCTTGAAAATTTCCGGAAAATTGCTGGGCGGAAACGCTGAAATTGACGGTTCGCTTAGTTCGCAAGTGCTTACAGGACTGCTTATTGCGCTGCCGACTGCGGAACAGGACTCGGAAATTTTTGTGCCGAATTTGAAAAGCAAACCATACATTGCGCTCACTTTAGATATGATTCGCGCATTCGGCGGCGAAATTGAAAATACGAACTTTGAACATTTCAAAATTAAAGGAAATCAAACCTATAAGGCTCTTGAATATCAGGCGGAAGGAGATTGGAGCGGCGCAGCGTTTTTGCTTGTTGCCGGACTAATTTCGGGCGAAATTACGGTTACGAATTTAGATTTAAAATCGTCGCAGGCAGACCGCGCAATTCTGGAAGCTATCGGTTATGCGCGCGGCAACATGAGCATCACGTTCGACGGAATTATCACACGAAAAACCCAAAATTTGGAGGCGTTCGACTTCGATGCCACCGATTGCCCCGATTTGTTTCCGCCCTTGGTTGCACTTGCCGCCTTTTGCAAGGGCACATCGCGCATTAAGGGCGTGAGCCGACTTGCGCACAAAGAAAGCAACCGCGGCGAGGTGTTGCGCGACGAATTTGCAAAAATCGGCATAAAAATCACGCTCGACGGCGACCTCATGCACATAACCGGCGGCACCGTGTGGGGCGGACACGTGCGCGCGCACAACGACCACCGCATTGCCATGGCAACCGCCGTAGCCGCGCTGGGTGCAAAAGGCGAAATCGCTATCGACGAAGCCGAAAGCATCAACAAATCGTACCCCGATTTTTTTCGCGATTTGGGGATTTGAAAAGTTTGTGTATTGTTGGCACTATCAATACATTCATAGTTAATGTCATGCAATTTAGTTAAAAAAAAATCGTATTTTTGCATGATAGTTTTAATTTTGCGTGTTTACAAATCAAATATTGAATGAAAATTAAAGAGATTAAAATTGAAAATTACCGTGGATTTAGAGATAAAAAAAGTATTATCTTAAAAAATGATATTAATGTTATTGTAGGTGTTAATGGAGCCGGTAAAACATCTATTTTAGATTTAATAGCTTCATTTTTAAATACTTTTACTGTTAAATTTTCAGGCAGCTCAAACAGAGAGCTTGAACAAAATTTAACAATGTTGGATATTAACATTGACGAACAAGAAACTTGTAACAAAATTTATGTTAATTCTGAAATTGTTCATAATTTAGATTTTGGTAATTTCAGCCGAATAGATACGATATCTTGGGAATTAAAAAGAGATTTCAAGGGAGGAAAAAGTAATTTTAAACAATTAAACGAATACATTGCTGCATATCAAAAATTATTTAAAGTAAATCCCGAACAAAGTATACCTATTTTTAAGTATTTTCAATCACAACGAAATTCAGCAGAAAGGCTTAAACAAATTATTTCTAATAAAAGATACATTGCCGAACAATTTAAAGCTTATGACACTGCTTTTGATAAAATATTAGAATTTGATGAATTTATTGCTTGGTTTGTTGAAGAAGAAAATAAAGAAAACAGAGCAAAAGTTAGTTTGGGTAACTTATCTTATACCAACCCTAGATTAAATGCAGTAAGGAAAGCGGTAATTCAATTTTTGGAAAGTTTTCCATCTTTTGAATATAAAAATTTACGAGTAGAAGAAAGAACCTTTAATTTAAAAACAAATGAAAAAAGTTCTTTGGTAATAGATAAAAATAATAAAACCTTTAATTTGAAACAATTATCTGACGGAGAAAGAGTTCTTATCCTATTAGTTTCAGATATTGCGCATAGACTTGCATTAGCTAATCCTGAACTGGCAAATTGTTTATTAGGAACCGGAATTATATTAATTGATGAAATTGATTTACATTTACATCCTGCATGGCAAAGAGAGGTTATTCCTTGTTTGTTAAGAACGTTCCCAAATTTACAATTTATTACTACAACACATTCACCTCAACTATTAAGCAACATAAATCCTGAAAATATTTATATTATAGAAGATTTTAATTTTATCGAATTTGCACCAAATACTTTTGGCAACGATAGTAATACTATTTTGTGGGATATTTTCGGTGTTTCAGAACGTCCGGAACATACAAAAGCGAAATTAGAAAAGTTGTATGAAATAATTGATGAAGACGATAAACAAAACGAAGCTAAAAAATTATTAAATGAATTATCTTTACAATTAGGAGAAAATAATTCTGAAATTCTTAGAGCAAAACTTCACTTTGAATTTCAAAACAATATAG
>DYSM01000134.1 GCA_020718265.1 Draconibacterium orientale
AATTTAACTTTACAAACTTTCAACTTTATGACTTTTTATACTGAACTCATATTTTTTTTTTGAAAAATAATCGCTAAGCGGCTTACGAGGCAATCTCTTTGACAATTCAAAAAAAATGTCTGTGTTCAAATTAAAAAGCAATTTGCAATTTACATCGGATATTATAACTTTGCGGAATTTTAATTTTGAGCGTGTATGAACAGCAAATTTCCCGAATATAAGGGATTCGATTTAACGAAAATCAATAATGAAGTTCTCGAATTTTGGAAACAACACAAAATTTTCGAAAAAAGTATCGAAACGCGCAATGCGAATCCGGAATTTATTTTTGTGGAAGGTCCGCCGTCCGCGAACGGTTTGCCCGGCATACACCACGTGATTTCCAGAACGTTAAAAGATGCTTTTTGTCGATATAAAACCTTGCAGGGTTACAAAGTTGAGCGTAAAGCCGGCTGGGACACGCATGGTTTGCCCGTGGAACTCGGCGTTGAAAAGAAACTCGGAATTACGAAAGAAGACATCGGAAAAACCATTTCCGTTGCCGAATATAACGACACCTGCAAGCGCGAGGTGATGCAATACACCGATATTTGGGAGAAAATTACCGAACAAATCGGCTTTTGGGTGGACATGAACGACCCTTACATCACGTACGAAAATAAATATATCGAAACGCTGTGGTGGTTGCTCAAACAATTCTACGACAAAGGATTACTTTATAAAGGTTATACGATTCAGCCTTATTCGCCGGCAGCAGGCACCGGATTGAGCACGCACGAATTGAACATGCCCGGTTGTTATCAGGATGTCAAAGACGTAACCGCAGTCGCGCAGTTTAAAGCTGTGCGCAACGCGGAATCGGAAAAATTGTTTGCAAAAACGGATACCGATGTGTATTTCCTCGCATGGACGACCACGCCTTGGACATTGCTCTCGAACACAGCCCTCGCAGTCGGCGGAAAAATTGACTACCAACTTGTTAAGAGTTTCAATCCGTACACCGGACAATCGGTTTCGGTTATCATGGCTAAAGATTTGGTTTCCACGCTTTTTGCAGAAGAACATAAAGAGCTGTCCTTTGAAGATTACAAACAAGGCGATAAGAAAATTCCGTTCAAAATTATGGCGGATTTCAAAGGCGCAGAGCTTGCCGGCGTTCGATACGAACAACTCCTACCCTACGCACAACCCGAAACCGGCGATGCGTTCCGCGTAATTACCGGCGATTTTGTTACCACATCGGACGGAACAGGAATCGTGCACATTGCGCCCAGCTTCGGCGCCGACGATGCATTTGTGGCAAAACAAAACGGCATCGGCGCACTCACTTTGGTAAACAAACAAGGTAAATTTACCGACGAATGCGGCGAATTTGCAGGGCGTTACGTGAAAAATGCGTATGACAAAAATCTCACAAAAGAAGAAGCCTACAAAACGCCGAGTGCCGATGTGGATATTGTTGTGAAACTCAAAAATGAAAATAAACTCTTCAAATCGGCGAAGTACGAACACAGCTACCCGCACTGCTGGCGCACCGACAAACCGATTTTATATTATCCGCTCGATTCGTGGTTCATTCGTTCCACCTCCAAGCGCGAGCGCATGATTGAACTGAACAAAACCATCAATTGGAAGCCCGCAAGCACGGGCGAAGGGCGTTTCGGTCAATGGCTCGAAAATTTACAGGACTGGAACCTCTCTCGTTCGCGCTATTGGGGCACACCGCTACCGATTTGGCGCACCGAAGATGCAAGCGAAGAAATTTGCATCGGCTCGTTGGAAGAACTCAAAACAGAACTGGAAAAAGCCGTGAAAGCCGGTTATATGTCTGAAAATCCGCTCAAAGATTTTAAAGTGGGCGATTTCTCAAAAGATAATTATGAAAAAATAAATTTGCACCGTCCGTTGGTGGATGACATTTTCTTGGTGTCTCCTTCCGGAAAAAAAATGACTCGCGAAACCGACCTCGTGGATGTTTGGTTCGATTCCGGCGCGGTTCCTTACGCACAATTGCACTATCCGTTTGAAAATAAAGCTATTTTCGATTCAAAATTTCCGGCAGATTTCATAGCGGAAGGCATTGACCAAACACGCGGCTGGTTTTTTACCTTGCACGCGCTCGGTTCAATGATTTTTGATTCCGTAGCATTTAAGAATGTGATTTCTACAGGTTTACTGTTAGATAAAAACGGCGTAAAAATGTCTAAACGCCTCGGAAATGTGATAGACCCGTTTGAAGCCGTGCGCGACAAAGGCGCAGATGCTATCCGCTGGTACATGCTCACAAATGCCAAACCTTGGGACAACCTCAAATTCGATATGGACGGCGTGGACGAAGTGAAACGAAAATTTTTCGGCACACTATATAATACGTATTCGTTTTTTGCACTTTATGCAAATTTGGATAATTTCAATTATGCAGAAACCGAAATTCCGGTAACGGAACGCCCCGAAATAGACCGTTGGATTTTGTCCCAACTCAATACGCTGATAAAAGATGTGCAGGAAAATTTGGACAATTACGAATCCACAACTGCCGGACGTTTAATTCAGGATTTTGTGGTGGATAACCTCAGCAACTGGTATGTGCGCCTGAATCGTAAACGTTTCTGGGGGCAAGATTACGGAAAAGACAAAATAGCTGCCTATCAGACACTTTACACGTGCTTGGAAACGGTTGCGATATTAACTTCGCCATTCATACCGTTTTATTCCGATAAATTGTTCCGCGATTTGAACGCCGTTTCGGGCAAACACAAAGACGAATCGGTGCATTTGGCACACTATCCGAAATTCGATATAAGCCTAATTGATAAAGCTTTAGAGGAACGCATGACTTTGGCGCAAGACATTTCGTCGCTTGTGCTTGGTTTGCGTCGAACACACAAGTTGAAAGTGCGTCAGCCCTTGCAAAAAATCATGTTACCGATTTTGGACGAAAATTTCAAAGCTAAAATTGAAGCCGTTAAAAATATTATTTTAACCGAAATCAACGTTAAAGAGATTGAATTTTTGACAGATTCTTCCGGCATTTTATCCAAAAAAGTGAAAGCAAACTTTGCGGTAGCCGGACGAAAATTCGGAAAACAAATGAAAGCCGTCGGCGAACTTTTGGCGAAATTAGACCAAAAACAAATCTCAGTGATTGAAAAATCCGGACGTTTGGAGGTTCAAATTGAGAATCAACCTGTTGAAATTTTGCTTGAAGATGTTACGATTACCGCCGATGATGTACCGGGTTTGCCCGCCACAAACAAAGGCGAACTAACTGTGGCATTGGATATTGCAGTAACAGAAGTTTTGAAAGCAGAAGGTATTGCACGCGAAATTGTAAACAAAATTCAAAACATACGAAAAGATAACGGCTACGAAGTTTCGGACAAAATTACTATCAAACTAAAAGCAAACGAAACCGTACATGCCGCAATAAAAATATATTCAGACTATATCAAATCGCAGGTATTAGCAGCGGACTTAACGACAGACAGTGCGCTTTCCGAAAACTCACAAGACGCCAAAGTGATTGAAATAGACGAAGATACAACCGCAATAGTA
This sequence comes from Draconibacterium orientale, assembly GCA_020718265.1. Lineage (GTDB taxonomy): Bacteria > Bacteroidota > Bacteroidia > Bacteroidales > JAADGE01 > DYOJ01. The sequence goes on from DYSM01000134.1 coordinate 3,556, forward strand.
ATTATCAATAAAATATAAAAACGATGTCAGACAAAGTAAGATATTCAGACGAAGAGTTAGCTGAATTTAAAGAACTCATTCTTGTAAAAATTGAACGCGCTAAGCAAGACTACGAACTATTGCGCAACACGCTCACGCACGAAAATTCAAACGACATTGAAGACACTTCGCCGACATTCAAAGTTTTGGAAGAAGGTGCAACCACATTGTCGCGCGAACAAACGGTTCAAATGGCTGAGCGTCAAGCACAGTTTATCAAGCATTTAGAAGCCGCGCTGATTCGTATCGAAAACAAAACGTACGGCATTTGCAGAGAAACAGGCAAGCTGATTTCAAAGCAACGCTTGCTGGCGGTTCCGCACGCAACGCTGTCTATTGAAGCTAAACTGAATCAAAAGTAACCCGATTTTAGATTCCGGTAAAAAACTTTTCCGAAGTTAGTTTACTTCGGAAGGGTTTTTGTTCTGTTGTTTATTTTTAACAAAAAAATTGTCGAAATGTCGCGTTTTCAAGGTGCATTACTTATTTCGTTCTTGCTCATTTCCATTGACCAAATTATAAAAGTCTATATAAAAATCTCCATGATTGAAGGAGAGGCGTTTCCGTTTCTGGGCATGTCGTGGTTTCGAATTTATTTTGTAGAAAACGAAGGCATGGCGTTCGGCTGGAAACTTGGGGGCGGCGATGTAGGAAAACTTGCGCTAAGCTTATTTCGCACTGTGGCAATTGTTGGTATCATCTGGTATATCAGGCAGTTAGTAAAACGAAATGCACATAAAATTACGACAATTTCTGTGGCATTTATTCTTGCCGGCGCGCTCGGAAATTTAATCGACAGCATCCTTTACGGCGTTATTTTCAGCGACAGTCGCGGACGTATTGCGGAGTTTCTGCCCGAAGGCGGCGGATACTCTAACTACATGTACGGCAATGTTGTAGATATGTTTTCGTGGAGTTTTTTTCCGCCGATTTTCAACTTTGCCGATGCGTGCATCAGCGTTGGAGTCGGTTTAGTAATACTTTTCAGAAAAAAATTCGTTACCGAAGAAACAACCTCAAAAATGCCCGACCGAGTATTAGAAACGAACCTTGAAAAAATCACAAAAACTGAAGAAGATTAGGAAATTTCATAAATTCAAAACAATTTCGATATTTTTTACATTATTTTTGACAAAGATTTGTAATTTAGTGCCGGAATAATTTGAGGAAATCTGCAAAACACCATGTGAATGAAAACATTTCTGCGTAATCTGAGCATAAGAGGGAAATTGCTCTTTGGGTTTGGTATCATCACGGCAATTATGCTCACAACAGGCATACGGGAGCTTATGGTGTTAAGCAATTTGAACGAACATCGGCTGTTTTCCGCAAAAGCAAAATTTACAACCGAATCGGTCAAAGAAGTTCGCTTTATTATCAAAATGGAATTTGGCGTTCTTAATCAAATCGTGGCTTCCGAAACGAGCGATATGCTTAAAACCGCAACTTCGGAACATTATCAAAATGCGTTTAGGATAAACGAAACCATAGACATAATTAACCTTGAAATAGAAACACTTACAGAAAAACGTTCAATTGAAGAGTATCGGCTTGTTCGAGACAGTTTAAGAATTATTCAAGAAAAATACAACAATGCACTGAAGCCTGCTTTCGATGATGTTTTGCGCGAAAAAGACAAACAGATAAATATTGACGCGTATTACATTGAATATGAAAAAATTACAACTTCGGACTCATTGATGGTCTTAAATTCGCCCGAAAAAATAAAAACTGCACTGTACATGGACACTAAAAAAGTCATAGATCAACGTGTCAGTTTTATCAATGAATCTGCCGACAAACTGTCAAAAACACTGCTTAATACCGAAAATATATGCTCAAATGTAGCCATTTCGTCCGAAAACGAGATGGACAACATTTATGAAAGCAAAGTTAATGAAACGTTCGTTTTTATACTTGCAATTATTTTGGCTTCAATTCTTATTGCACTTGGCATATCTCGCATAATTTTGATGCCTATAGACCGTGTACAGGAACACATAAACATACTTACGCAAGGCGATTTGCCAAACGAATTGCGCATCCAAACGCGGGATGAAATTGGCGAAATAGGCAATTCACTCAATAAATTAGTCGATAATTTGAAACGTACCGCGCTGTTTTCTATTGAAATTGGGAAAAGCGATTTTGCTACGAACTATCGCCCTGTCAGTAAGAACGACGTACTCGGAAACTCGCTGCTGTCCATGCGAGACAGCTTACGCACGGCAAAAACGGAGGAAGAAAAACGCCGGACAGAAGACAAACAACGCGGGCGCACCAGCGAAGGTTTGGCTCTGTTTGCCAACATCTTGCGACGCCATACCGATAACCTCGAACAATTTGCGGATGACATTATTTCGAACCTTGTGAAGTTCATCAACACCAATCAAGGTGCGCTTTTTATTTTGAAAGACGACAATAAAAAAGAGCCGTATTTAGATTTAATCGGAGCTTATGCTTACAATCGCAAAAAATATATTGCCAAACAAGTAAAACTCGGCGAAGGTTTAGTCGGAGCCGTAGCCGTTGAAAAATACACAGTTTACATGACCGATATTCCGAACGAATACATTGAAATTGAATCCGGAATAGGCAGTTCAAATCCAAAAAGTATTCTTATCGTCCCATTAAAAATAGAAGAAGAAGTTTTGGGTGTCATCGAGTTAGCTTCGTTTGATATTTTGGAATCGTATGAAATCACGTTGGTAGAAAAAATTGCCGAAAGTATAGCATCCACACTTTCAACGGCACGCATCAATACCCGAACGGCGCAACTGCTCGACCAATCGGAAAAAGCAACCGCCATGATGCGCGAGAAAGAGGAGGAAATGCTACAAACAATCGAAGAGCTGCAAGCAACACAAGACGATTCGCGCAAACGTGAAAAACAACTTTTAGACACCCTCTCAGAACTCGAAGAAGCCCAACGTCGTCTCAAAACCAAAGACTCCGAACAATTAATCGCCATAAAAAAACTCAAAAAAGAAACCGAAGAACATTACGCCGAACTGCGAGACAAAGAAACCCTGCAACGAACCATCGTAAATTTTTCCATCAACGGCATGATTTTGCTGAACCAGCGTTATGAGATTGAGATGTTTAACCAAGCTGCCGAAAAATATTTCGGATATTTGGCAGACGATGTGCTCGGACAATCGGTTGTTATGCTCTTCAATAAAACAATTGAAGCCGAGCAAACAGCACGCTATTTTTTAAGCGAAATACTTTCCACGGGCAAAGAAGGGCATATTATTACAAAAGACGGCAACTCTGTTCCTGTTTTTTACTCGGTCAAAGATTTCATCCACGAAGGTGCAACGAAATACGCCTTGTTCCTAAAAAACATCAAATGGGAAAAAGACTTAGAGCTACAGCGCACTCAGCTCATGGAAAAAGTTATGGCTAACGAATTTGAAAACGAAGTGCGTATCGAAAAATTGGAAGAACTTTTGTCCGACAACAAAATTATCATTCCGGAAGAAGAGTTTGAAAAAGAACTTATCAAATGGACAGACAAACTTGCAATAAACGTGTCCACGATAGACCAACAGCATAAACGATGGCTGTATTTCATAAATCGTTTATACAGTGCGTTTAAGGTTGGAAAAGCCGCAGATGAAGTGAATCCGATTTTCAAAGAACTTGCCGATTATACCGATTATCATTTTGAGTTCGAAGAAAAGTATATGAAAGATTTCGGATTCAGCAACACGGATGCCCATAAGAAAAAACATCAAATTTTCTTGGACACAATCAATAAATACCGAACCGAATACGAAAACGGCGATTTTGATACCGCCTACAAAGTTATGAATTTTCTGCGCAAATGGGTGCGTTTGCACATCACGGAGGACGATAAAACTTACGCCGCGCTGTTCCGCAAAAACGGACTAACCTAAAAAAGAGTCCACATCTTAGTCTCAGAATACAACTTTAAACAAATAGTGAATGCAAAGGGATTGTTACGAAATAACCTATTTATTATTTGATTCTTGATGGCATTAATTTCGTATTTTAATTAGTGTTTGTAAGAAAACGTATAAATAATTGAATATGTGTAAATTATAGCT
>DYSM01000135.1 GCA_020718265.1 Draconibacterium orientale
CTAAATATTTGTAATTCAGCCGGTAAAAAAGTTGCATTAGCGACTTGAATTCAGCCTTTTTTTACGGCACAAAACTAACAATATATTAGCCGAATTTGTATTTTTTTTGCTAAAGTTTAAGCTATTTTGCCGTTCAGTGTAAGCTGTGTCAAATAGCTTCAGCCACAATGAACGTGCTTCCGCCTATAAAAATGAAATCGTCCGGCTTTGCATTTCGTTTCGCAGCTTCAATGGCTTCTTTGACCGACGGATACGGGTCGCCCTCAAGTTTATGGTCTTCGGCTTTTGCGGTCAGTAAATTTTCGCCCAAAGCGCGAGGCATGTTTGCCTTTGTGAAATAATATTTTGCATTTCGCGGCAAAAGTCGCAAGATGTGGTCGGCATTCTTATCGTTTACCATACCGAATACAAAGTGCAATTTTTTATGCGGAACGGTTTGAATTTGTTTGATAACTTCGTGCAAGCCATGCTCGTTGTGTCCGGTGTCGGCAACGATGAGCGGATTTTTTCCCAGAATTTGCCAACGTCCTTCAAGTCCCGTGTTTCGTTTTACGTTTGCAACGCCGGCGTAAAGTGCTGTGTCCGAAATATCGAAGCCAACACGCAGTATTTCAACAGCTTGCAAAACTGTAATTATGTTTTTTTTCTGATACAAACCCAAAAGATCGCAAACCAAACCGGCATAACGCATCGTTCCGCCTCGATAAATATTAAATAATTGCTGTGAATAATCTTCCGAAACGAACGAATAATCAGCAGAATACGCGTAATCAGCCAAATAAATCGGCGCATTTTCTTCATTTGCTTTTTGTGTAAATACGCTGATAGTCTGTTCGTTAGATTCGCCGATGACAACCGGGACATTATTTTTGATGATACCGGCTTTTTCTCGTGCAATTTCCGGAAGCGTATCGCCCAACAAATTTTGGTGGTCGAAACCGATATTTGTGATGATGCTTAACAAAGGTGTGATAATGTTTGTGGAGTCCAATCGCCCGCCCAAACCGGTTTCAATAACGGCAAAGTCCACCTGATTCTCAGCAAAATATCGAAAAGCCATCGCAACCGTAATTTCAAAAAAAGAGGGTTGAATGCGTTCAATTTCAGGGCGAATCCGTTCGGTAAAATTAATAACAGAATCTTCCGAAATCATTTTCCCGTTGATGCGAATGCGCTCTCTAAAATCTTTCAAATGTGGCGAGGTGTATAACCCGACTTTAAATCCGGCTTCTTGCAAAATTGATGCAATCGTATGAGACACAGAGCCTTTGCCGTTAGTTCCGGCAATGTGAATGCTTCGAAATTTTCGATGCGGATTGCCCAAATATTCGCACAATGCCCGTGTATTCGTTAAATCTTTTTTGTAAGCAATCGGTCCGACGCGTTGGTACATCGGCAAATGTTCATACAAATATTCAAGGGTTTCGGCGTACGTCATGGTTCTATATTTCGCAGATTTTGTGATGAATTGCCCACAGAACAAGGTTTAACGTGTTCGTGGTGTCTGTTTTCAAAAACAAGTTTGCTTTGTGTTTTTCAATGGTTCGTTCGGAAATAAACAGTTTTTTGGCTATCGTTTGCACAGCCAAGCCCTTGCATAAAAGTTCAAGAACATCGCGTTCGCGCGCAGACAATTGTATTACGATTTTTGTTCTTTTCGCCTGATTATCAACGCTTGTAGCGAGTTTTACCAAAATATTTTTTGAAAAATAACTTTTATGTGCCGAAATATTTTTTACAGCTTCGTGAATCTCTTCAATATCAATATCTTTGGACAAATAACCTTTTGCTCCGGCTTTTAACATTGCCTGAATCGATGCGGTTTGCTCATCGGATGTCATCGCAATAATTTTAAGCTCCGGACGAAGTTTCAGTGCAGCTTCTGTGGTTTCAAAACCATTTAAAAACGGCATTTGAATATCCATAAACACAATTTCAGGGCTGATATTCTGTAAGTTATCCAAAAAATGTTCGCCGTTTTCAAATTCCGTTACCTCCGAAATTGTGTCCAATTCCGACAAAATCAAACGCATCCCTTTTCTGAAAATGGCATGGTCGTCAACGATACTGATTTTGTGTTTCATCTTTAAAAATATCTCGCAAATATAATAAAATTAGACTGATTATTATCTCGCGTTTTGTAAGCATCGCGTTTTTTCTTTTAAAAAATGTTAAACTTTAAAAGAATTATTTTTTTATAAAAAAAATCAATATCTTTGTATCGAAATATTAAAATAATTCAATATAGGAATACTAACGAAATAGTCTTAATTTTATGACACTCCAAACAAATTTAAATCACATCGAATCAGCAGCTCAATTGTCTCAAGTTATTGCAAATGAAGAAAATGTAATGGTATGTTGCGGTCGTATGGGACCAATGTGTATCCCTGTTTACGCCGAAATGGAAGAACTTGAATCGGAATACAAAAACGTAAAATTCTACGACATGCTGTTCGATTCGCCCGAAGCCGGAATTATTCGCAACGCACCCATGTGCCGCGGGTTTATGGGTTTGCCTTTCAACGTTTACTACAAAAACGGCGAGATGGTAAAAGCCACAAGCAGCATACAATCGCGCGATAAAATTATCGCGATTCTTGACGATAAATTCGGTAAATAATAAAGTTTCTTGTTCGCATAATTCTTTCTGAAAGTCGGCTTACGAGTCGGCTTTCTTTAGTTATGAAAAGTTTACCATTTCTTTTAAATTATCAAACAGATTTACACTAATTCAAGTTTGTTTTTTGTTTTCTTAAATCTTAAATCTATTACATGAATCTTTCTGAAAATCAATACGATGTCATCGTTATCGGCGCAGGTCCCGCAGGATTGACTGCCGGAATTTATTTGTCTCGAGCAAAAATCAAAACATTAATCCTGAATTCAGGAATTGCCGGCGGTCAAATCGTTCTGACTCACAAAGTTGCGAATTATCCGGCATTTGAAGATATTAGCGGTTTTGAGCTTGCGCAACGTATGTTGAAACAAGCCCAATCGTTTGGATGTAAAGTTCGTAACAATATAAACATTACGCATTTAGATTTAACTTCCGATGTAAAATCCATCGAAATCAACAGTAAAGAAACCTATACGGCAAAAGCCGTTGTTGTCGCCACCGGCGGACGCGCGCGCGAATTAGGCGCGTCGGGCGAGAAAAAGCTCATCGGACGCGGCATTTCGCATTGCGCAACCTGCGACGGCGAATTTTTTACCGATAAAGAAATTATCGTAGTCGGCGGCGGAAATTCTGCCCTCGAAGAAGCAGTTTCTTTGACTCAATTTGCCAAAAAAGTTACGATAGTGCATCAATTCGACCATTTTCAGGCGTTTGAGAGTGCAATCAGAGAAGCAAAAGAACATCCGAAAATTGATTTTTTGATGGAATCCGTGATTTCGGAATTTTTCGGCGATGACGGTCTTACCGGTGTGAAAATCAAGAATTTAAAAACAGGCGAAACGCAAGAACGCACAATTGAAGGTGTATTTGTATTTATTGGTTACGTGCCGCGTTCGGAATTTTTGAACGGTATTGTTGAAGTTAATAAATGGGGCGAAATTATTACAGATGAGCGACTTGCGACAAATGTTCCGGGTGTTTTTGCTGCGGGCGATGTGCGTCAAAAGAAAATTCGACAAATTACGACAGCAGTGTCCGACGGAACTATTGCCGGATTGAGTGCAGGAGAATATATTCAAGGTAAGTAACTTTGTTATTGATAATCAGAAGTTTAGAGTGTCGGATTTGTATTTTTAGACAGTCCGACTTCTAAACCTATAACTAAAACATCATCGATAGGAGGAATCTCATCGCGCCACGAATCATAAACTTGGTTTATTGTTTCAAGTTGTTCGTTCATAGGTTGTTGTGAAGTTCTAAGCAATAAATTTTTGAAATTGACAACTTTGAATTTGTCCGCATTTTCGCCGCCGAATTGGTCTTGAAATCCGTCAGAAAACAAGTAAAGTTTATCGCCGGCTTGAAGTTGAAGGGTATGGTTTGTGAAATTGCGTTCTTTTAATCCGATGCCGATTGGCATTTTATCGCCTTTATATTCAATGAGTTCGGAATTTCGGACAAGATAAAGCGGATTGTGTGCACCTGCAAATTGAAGTTCAAGCGTTTCACAATTCATGGCGCAAAACGATATATCGAAACCGTCTTTTTGTTCGTACATGTCGCCGCTTTGCCCGAACGATTCTTTTACGCGGCGGCGCAGTTCGTCCAACGCTTGCGCGGCTTGCGTAATTTCGTTTCGCTGAACAACATCGTTGAGCAAAGACAATGCCAACATGCTCACGAACGCGCCCGGAACGCCGTGTCCCGTGCAATCCACCGCTGCTACAATGATGTGATTATTAACAACTTTGAACCAATAAAAATCTCCGCTGACCACGTCGCGCGGGCGATACATGATAAAATTTGAAGCAAAATAATCGTCTAAAATTGTTCGATTGGGGAGTGCTGCATTTTGAATTCTGGCGGCATACGTGATGCTCGATTTTAGGGAATGGTGCGCGGTTTCGAGTGCTTTCTGTTTTGTAACAATTTCTATATTAGCACTTTGCAATTGTTTTGTTTGAGCCAAAATGCGTTCGCGTTGGACGAGTAAGGCTTCATTTTGAACTTGAATTTCTTCGTTTTTCTGGCTGATTTCTGCATTTTTTAAGCTTAGCTCGGTGTTGGTCTTTTTTTGAATATTCCTCGAACGTAAAACAATGGAAATAAGCAGTATAAGTGCGATTGCTACAGCAAATGCAATGTTCGTTTGCAAGTTTTTTCGGGTCAAAGAGGCTTCGTTTTTAGCTTCTTTTTCCTTCAAAAGTGCATTTTCTTTGGCTTGCTTTTCTGTGCCGTATTTGGTTTCCATTTCGGCAATTTGGTCAGTCATTTCCTCCGAAAACAATGAATCCTCCAAATTCCGTTGTTTTTCTAAATAACGGAGTGCCATCTTGTAATTTTTCAAATCGGCATAGTATTCGTAATATCCTTTGTAAAGTTCGGCTGTTTTTTCGGGAGAGTTCAGGAGTTTGTCTAATTCTTCTGCATTTCTCAGATAATCAGTGGCTTTCGGAATATTTTTCAGTTTTCTGTATGTTCGCGAAGTGTTCAAATATACTGTGATGAGCACATAGTCATTATTACGGTTTTCTAAAAATTTAATCGCTGTAAGAAATTGTCCCAGAGCAAGTTCGTATTTTTTTTGCTTTTCATAAATCATGCCTAAATTGTTTGCCGTAGAACCGATTCCGATGGTGTCTTTCAGTTCTTTACGAATGATGAGCGATTCGTTGTAGTTTTGAAACGCAAGATTTGTGCTGTCCCAAACATCGTAAATTGCACCGATATTGAGCAAAACTTTTGCTAAAACTGCCTTTTTGTCCGATTTTCTTAAAAGTACTTCGGCTTTTTGATAATAGGAGAGTGCAATTTCGTATTTTTTCAAACTCCAGTTTATCAATCCAATGTTGTTGTAAAGTGAAATCAAAGTTTTTGTATCATTAGTTTTCTCGATGAATTTCAGAGAGTTCTGATAATTTTCGAGCGACGCGCTGTAATCACCTTTCACGTAGAATGCAATTCCCAACGTTTTGTAACTGCGCCCGATTCCGCTCGAATCGCTCAATTCTATAGCTAAATCAAGTGCTTTTTGAGCATAAGAAACAGCTGAATCGACCTCTGAATTGTAAAGTTTGAGCGATAGTTCGTTCAAAAGCCTTACGCGCACCGAGTCGAGACGGGTCGTTTCGATTAAGTTTTTCAAACTGTCTGCTACCGCAACATTTTGTGCAAAAGTATTATTTGTTAAACTTAAAATACTTAATATGAGAAAGATATAAAATCGCATTCGAAAAATTTTGGTCTTAAAAATTTTGCCCGATGTTTGAATCAATCAGGCAAAATTAAACTAAAAAATAATTTTAACGGTTACGTCCGTATTGCTCGTGGCTCGAAACCCAATCGGATGACGAAATGGCGGATGCGAGCGAAATTTCTCCCGCAAGTACCACACCTGCAATGATTTCCGCAAGTTTGTAAACTTTATCTTTGCCGTAACAGTCGAGCAATTCCAAACATTCACGCTGAGTAGCCAAGCCTGTGCCGCCGCCGTAAGTGGCTATGATTAAGGACGGTATGGTAAGTGCGATGTATAAATCGTCGTCTTCGGTAAGTTCGGTGTACATTACGCCGGCTGAGGATTCTGCCACATTTGCAACATCCTGACCCGTTGCGATAAATATAGCCGTAATGCCATTGGCGGAGTGCAATCCGTTGTTGTTCGCGCCCGAAAGAATGGAGCCGATGTTGGCAACAAGTGCATGTTTCGCCAGTTTTTTTGGATGCACGCGCATCATTTGCAAAAGCACTTCTTTTTTGATAAGAGCCTCTGCAACAACACGTTTGCCGCGCGTGCGCATAATGTTTATTTGTGACGCTTTTTTATCGGTTGCCAAGTTCGATTCTAAATAAAAATTCAGAATCGGAAATTCGGTGTAATTCTCTATAATCCAGCTACATGCGACGAATGTTGCTCGACCGACCATGTTCTGCCCGGCGGCATCGCCTGTGGAATAATTGAAACGCAAATACGCAAATTTGTGTGATAAAATTTGGTCAATGTATTGCAGTTTTGCCACGCTGGATGTGGACTCGGCTTGTTCGCGGATTTCTGCAATATGAGCGTTCACCCATTTAACAAATTCGCGTGCCGCGCGTGCATCTTCAAACACAAACACGGGCGCGCGTTGCATGGCATCGCCTATGACAGTGCACTTTACGCCGCCGCACGCATTCAATACTTTCATGCCCCGGTTGTATGAGGCAACAAGTGTGCCTTCGGTGGTTGCCATCGGTACAATGAACTCACCCTGAGCATGTTCGCCGTTTATCAAAATCGGACCGGCAATGCCAATCGGAATTTGTGCAACGCCTGTCAAATGTTCAATATTTCCTTTTGTTTTTTGCGGGTCGAACGAAAATTGTTTCAAGTGATTCATTTTCACGCCCGTATAATTCTCGTAAAATGTTTGACGTTCCTCAATTGCGCTTTTCGAGTAGTCGTCCGTTGCATCGCGCGGAATTTTAACGACATTTTCTACCGTATCTTTCAGAGAATCATCTACTTCAAACTCAAATTTGCCGAACGGTTTTGTTCTTACCACAAAATGCAGTGTGTAAGTTGCGGGCGTGAGCGGAGCTGTGGCTGCATACATGGTTACGACTTTTCGGAGCGGAAAATCAATCGGATTTTCTTTTGAAACCAGCGCTGCGGCAATCAGGTTTCCGTCGCCGACATCAATTTTGAGTTGTTCTGCGGAAATTTTGATGTTTCCGATTGTAACACTTTCAACTTCTGTGAGTTGTGAATCTTTCAGCCGATTTTTAACTTGAAAACTTACGCCGTTTTCGGTATTTTTTAAACTGCCGAAGGTGTAAAGTTGCTTTAACAGCATTTTGGGTATAATTTGCATAATTTTGTATTTTAAGGGGTTTTTGTCGGATACAAGACATCAGAATACAGACAATATACTATAAAATATTGAAAATCTATATTTTAGAAATCAAAACATGTCTTAATTTGAATTTGGTTTAACGTAAATATTTTAAAATTAAGGGCACATAAAAATAGTGTTTTTTTGGAAATACAAAAATT
>DYSM01000136.1:0-3701 GCA_020718265.1 Draconibacterium orientale
AACATTTAGAAAGTCAATTTAAGCAAAAAGTGGGTATTACGCCCGGAAAATTAGCAAAAGTCAGTCGGTTTTTTCATATCGTAAATGCAATTATGCAGAAAAATGCAAATGCGACCGAAATTATTCAACGTTTTGAATATTATGACAGACAACACTTTAAGAAAGATTTTAAGGCATTTACATCAAAAACGCCGAGCGAGTTTTTTGTAAGTGTGCCTGAAGTTTTTACGAAATATGCAGAACAGTATCGTGCAAGTTTACCCGACAATAAAAGTAAAGATTTTTTAGACAATTAAGCGAAATATAACTTGAATTTCTTGGCAATTTTTTGTTCAACTTCTTGTATATCAACACTTTTACCAAGCTCTTTTTGCATTGATGTTACGCCCTTGTCTGTGAAGCCGCACGGATTGATGTAATTAAAATAGTCCAAATTCGTATTCACATTCAGCGCAAATCCATGCATGGTAACGCCTCTGCTAACTTTTACGCCTATCGCAGCAATTTTTCGTGCCGTCAGTAAGTCGTTGTCCAACCAAACACCAACGGCATCTTTTGAAATTTCGCCTTGAATTTCGTATTCAGCTAAAACGTGAATCAACACATTTTCAAGACTTTGTACATAATCGCGAATGCCAAAACCAAACGAATCTAAATCGAAAATAGGGTAGCCCACCAACTGCCCGGGACCATGATAGGTGATGTCGCCGCCGCGGTCGGTTTTCACGTAAGTTGCTTGTATGGATTTCAGAAAAGCATCCGAAATCAACAAATTTTCTGCCGCGCCGCTTTTTCCAAGTGTGTACACATGCGGATGTTGGCACAAAATGAGCGAATTTTGCGTAGCTTCACCTGCCGTTTTCAAACGAATATTTTCAGAAAAAAGTGAATTTTGAAATTCGTAAACAGACTGATAATCAGCAATGCCGAGTGAGATAATTTCGATAGACTGCATTGGAATATATCGTGTGAGTAAAAAACTTGTAAATATTTGACATTATGTAGGTTATAGTCTTTTTTTAATAGAATTTTTTGATATTCAATGTGTTATGAGTTATCTAAAGAGATAAACTCACAACTTTTCGGGATATCGAATTATTTTGCGAATATTCGCGTAAAGCGGACGCAGGCGGCGATACATTTTCAAGTAAACATCCTGATACAGTTCACGATACAGCGCAGCGTTTTTTGCATTGGGTTGATAGATTTCGCCTGTTCGACACATATTCTTTACCGCTTCGGCATAATTCGCATAATACCCCAAGCCGACCGCCGCATTAATTGCCGCTCCCAAAGCCGACGTTTCGTAGGTGTGCGGTTTTTCAGCAGTAAGATTGAAAATATCAGCAGTAAGTTGCATTGCGTTAGGGCTTTGCGAACCTCCGCCGGAAACAATCAGCTTTGAAACCGGACGTCCGGTGCGCTTCACTGTTCGGTCTAAACCTTCTTTCAAAGCATAAGCCAGTCCTTCCAAAATTGCACGATACACATGTGCGCGCGTGTGTACATCGCCAAAGCCGATGATTGCACCTTTTGCCTCCGTTCCCGGACGTTTTACACCGGGCGACCAATACGGTTGCAACGTCAAACCCATGGAGCCGGGCGGAATATCACGAATCATTTCATCGAAAAAATATTCCGGCGACATACCGGTTTCAAGCGAAAGTTGCAATTCGCGGTGTCCGAATTGTTGTTTGAACCAATTTATCATCCAAAATCCGCGATAAATCATAATTTCCGTGTTAAAAAATCCGGGAACCGCGCTCGGATACGACGGAAAAAACGGTATGAGCTCGAAATATTTTTCGTGCGTGGTTTGCACGGTAGCTGTTGTGCCGTAACTCAAGCAAGCCGTCCCGGGCGCGAAAACGCCGGAGCCGAGCACTTCGCAAGCCTTGTCCGATGCCGCCGCAATGAGCGGTAATCCTGCCGGAATGCCGCTCAGAGCAGAAATTTCGGCAGAAATTGTGCCGAGCACTTCGCCCGGACGAACCAAATCGGGCAATTTGTTGCGCTCTACAGGAAACATTTTGTAGTTGAGATGCGAAGAGCCTGCCCATTCTTGTTTTTTGTAATTAAATGGCTGATAACCAACGATACTTCCGACAGAATCGACAAATTTTCCGGTAAGTTTATGGCATAAATATCCGGAAAGAAATAGATATTTATCGGTTTTTGCCCAGATTTCCGGCTGATTTTGCATTATCCAATTGCACTCAGCATTTTTTATGGCGTGAATCACGGCTTCGCGCTGCCCGACGATGCGTAGCGCAAGCCGCCAATGCGCCTGCGGAAACGCACCCACGTCGGCAAGGCGTTGGTCGAGCCAAACCATTGCGGGACGTAACGATTGCGCATTTTTATCCAAATTAATGACTGTGCCGCGTTGCGTGGTCAGCGTAACGGCGCGGATTCTGTTTTTGTCGGCGGTGGAAAGTTCAGCAAAAAAACGTTGCGAAGTTTCAATTAATTTTTGCAAATAATACTCAGGATGCTGCTCGGAGCGTCCGGGCGCTTCGGAAAAATATGGTTCTATCTCATTACGAATCAATAAGATAGCCTCTCCCATCCTATCGAACAAAATAAACCGCACAGACTGCGTTCCCACGTCAATGGAAAGGATTAAATCGGACGAAGTGTGTTGCGCGGTTTGAATCATACGACTTGGATTCTATCTGAATTGTTTTTAAACTCTAATATTTTATAGATTGAAAATTTTGCCCAAACACCGCCGAAACCTTCGAGATTGTAACGAAGGCATGTTTATCGGTTTCATAAATAATTTTCATAATATTCTGTTTATCATGCTTATGCGACATAACGAGCAGCACTTCCGATTCCTGTTTGGTGTACCAGCCGTAGCCTTTGAGAAACGTAACGCCGCGCCCCGTTTCGGTAGCAATACGGTTTGCAATAAGTTCTCTGTCTTTGGAAATTATCATAAATTGATAGGATTGTTTCGCGCCTTCTATCACTAAATCAATTGTATAAGCAAAAACTGCCATGACAACGTAGCCATAAATTACGGTTTCAATTTCTCGATTGATAAAATACGAAAACGCAATCACCAACACATCAATATACAAAATGACGCGACCGGGCGTTATGTTTCGATATTTCGTAATCACAAGCGCGATAATATCGGTACCTCCTGAGTTCCCGCCGTTTATGAATGCAATGCCCAAGCCCACGCCCGCCAACGCACCACCGATGAGTGCCGACATAAAACGGTCATCCACAATGGGTTCTGTTAGAAATTGTGGCAAAAGCATAAAAAATATGGTAATAGCTCCGATTCCGAAAATGGAGCTGAGCGCAAATTTCAGCCCGAGCGTCCGCATTCCGACGAGCACCAACACCACGTTTACGAGCAGGTAACTTATCCAAACCGGAAAATCGGTGATGTAATACACAATGGTTGCCGCGCCCGTAACGCCGCCGCCTACGACTTTTGCGGGAATCAGAAATGCGACCCAAGCGAATGCGTTCACGAAAATGCCCAACGTAATAAGCACCAACGACCGTATTTGACCCAGAATTTTACTCGTGCGTTTGTCCATAATTTTAAAATTATTTCGGTGCGCAAAAATAGGTGTTTATCTCGAAACAAATGCAGACAGAAATTTAATTTTTCAAAACTACTTATATAAAAAATCAGCCGAACAACTCTATTCAAGCATGTTCGGCTGAAAATTATTATA
>DYSM01000136.1:3801-7653 GCA_020718265.1 Draconibacterium orientale
CTAACGTCTAAAAATGCTTAGAACTGCATGTCTTTCAAACGTTTGTAGTATTTGTAACGCCATTCGGCATCTTCGCGTGCGGCTTTGAAGAGCGCATCCGCTTCTTCGGGGAACGATTTGTAAAGCGAATTGTAGCGTACTTCGTTTAACAAGAAGTCGTTAAATTTCTCGAAATCAGGTTCTTTTGAATCTAATTGGAACGGATTTTTGCCTTCGGCTTCCAAACGCGGGTCGAAACGATACAGCGACCAGTAACCTGCTTTTACTGCATCTTCTTCTTCCTCTTGCACTTTGTTCATGCCTTTTTTCAAACCGTGTGCAATACAGGGCGAGTAAGCGATAATCAAACTCGGTCCCGGATATTCTTCAGCTTCTTTGATAGCTTTCAACGTTTGTGCGTTGTTTGCACCCATTGCAATTTGTGCAACATAAATGTAACCGTAGGACATCATCATGGCACCCAAATCTTTTTTGCGAACGCGTTTACCGGCTGCGGCAAATTTCGCAATGGAGGCTTTCGGTGATGATTTTGACGATTGTCCGCCTGTATTTGAATATACTTCGGTATCTAAAACTAAAAGGTTTACGTTTTCGCCCGAAGCTAAGACGTGGTCTAAACCGCCGAATCCGATGTCATACGCCCAGCCGTCGCCGCCGATAATCCAAATGGATTGTTTGGTCAGATATTGTTTCAGAGCCAAAATGCACTCAGCGGCTTTTCCGCCTTCTTTGTTCAACGTACCGATAACGCGTGAAGCCGCCATTTTCGATTTGTTGGTGTCATCGCGCACGTCCAACCATTCGTTGAATGCTGCTTGTGTATCCGCCGAAACGCTGCTCATAAACTCGTGCATTTTGTTAGCAATAATGTTGCGTTGTTTGCGGTTTGCAAGTGCAATACCGTACCCAAATTCAGCATTATCTTCAAACAACGAGTTTGCCCAAGCCGGTCCGTGTCCGTTCGCGCGGCTGCCCACGTAAGGCGTTGCCGGCGCGGAACCGCCGTAAATTGACGAGCAACCTGTTGCGTTGGCAATGGTCATGCTTTCGCCGTAAAGTTGCGTTGCAAGTTTAATATAGGGAGTTTCGCCGCAACCTGCGCACGCGCCGTGGAATTCAAACAGCGGTTGTGCAAATTGTGTATTTTTGATATTTTGTTCTTTCGGAAGAACGGTATCTTTGTAGCCCACAACGTTGTGCATGTAGTTCCACTTGGTATTTTCGGCACGTTGTACGTCGTCAAGGGCAACCATGATGAGTGATTTTTCTTTCGACGGGCAAACATCGGCGCATGAGCCGCAGCCGGTGCAATCCAATGTAGAAACTTGAATGCGGAAATTGTATTCTTTTGTTTTGCCGACACCTGTGATGAACGGCGTATTTGCGGGTGCGCCTGTAACTTCCTCAGCCGTAGCCAAGAACGGACGGATGCAAGCGTGCGGACAAACATACGCGCATTGATTGCATTGGATGCAATTTTGGTGCAACCATTTCGGAACTTCCGTTGCTACACCGCGTTTTTCATATTGTGTTGAACCCGACATCATTGTGCCGTCTTCAGCACCAATAAATACGCTTACCGGCAAATCGTCGCCTTTGAGAGCGGCAATCGGACGTAAAATGTTGTGAATGAATGCCGGAGCATCATCAACTTCAGCCGCAACAGCATTTACATTGATGTTTTTCCATTCTTTCGGAACTTCAACTTTGATAAATTTTTCGGCACCGGCATTTACAGCTTCGTAATTCATGTTTACGATTTTTTCGCCGCGTTTACCGTACGATTTGTCAATTGCTTTTTTCATTTCTTTCATGGAAAGTTCAAACGGAACTACACCTGAAAGTTTGAAAAATGCCGATTGCATAATGGTATTTGTGCGATTGCCGAGTCCGATTGCCGTTGCTAAATCGGTTGCATTGATGATGTAGAAATTGATTTCTTTTTCAGCCAATGTTTTTTTATAGCTTTCGGGCAAACGTTCGAGGGTTTCGGCTGCGCTCCAAGTGCTGTTGAGCAAGAAGGTTCCGCCTTTTTGGATGCCGTCGAGCATATCGTATTTGTAGAGATATTCGGTTACCGAACTTGCCACAAATTGCGGTTGGCTCACTAAATAAGTCGAACGAATGATGTCGTCGCTGAAACGTAAGTGTGAAATGGTGATACCGCCCGATTTTTTTGAATCGTAGGAGAAATAACCTTGCACGTATTTTTCGGTATTATCGCCGATAATTTTGATGGAGTTTTTGTTTGCGCCGACTGTTCCGTCTGAACCTAAACCGTAGAATTTGCCTTCAAACGTGCCGGGTTTTCCGGTGTTGATGGGTGCTTCGAGCGGCAGGTTGCGGAATTTTACATCATCCACAATACCGATAAGGAAATGGTCTTTCGGCTCGGGACGTTCCATGTTTTTATACACAGCCACAATCTGCGCAGGCGTGGTATCTTTGGAAGATAATCCGTAGCGACCGCCGAAAATTTCGGGTGCATTTTCTTTTCCGTAGAATAATTCTTTGATATCCAGATACAACGGATCGCCGTTCGCTCCGGGTTCTTTCGTGCGGTCAAGCACCGTGAGGCGTTTTACCGATTTCGGTAACGCTTGCAGGAAATATTTTACCGAAAACGGGCGATAGAGGTGTACTTCGAGTAAACCAACTTTTTTGCCTTGTTTGGTAAGCATTTCCACAACTTCCTTAATTGCTTCGTTTACCGAACCCATTGCAACCACAACATGCTCTGCATTTGCATCGCCGCAGTAATTGAACGGTGCATACGCGCGACCTGTGATACGCGAAATTTCCTGCATGTAGTCGTTTACCACATCCGGAATTGCATCGTAAAAATGATCGGATGCTTCACGCGCTTGGAAGAAAATATCGGGATTTTGAGCCGTACCGCGAGTTACAGGGTGCGTCGAACTGAGTGCGCCGTCGCGGAAACGTTTGAGCGCGTCCATGTCGATGAGGTTTTTCAACGCTTCTTCGTCGGGAAGTTCAACCTTTGAAATTTCGTGCGATGTGCGGAAACCGTCGAAGAAATGAAGGAACGGAATGCGTGTTTTCAGAGCTGCAAGGTGCGCAATCGGTGCAATATCCATAATTTGTTGGGTACTGCTCGTGGCAAGCAATGCAAATCCGGTTTGACGAACCGACATCACGTCGCTGTGGTCGCCAAAGATTGAGAGAGCTTGTGAGGCAAGCGTACGTGCGCTCACGTGGAACACAGCCGGCAGAAGTTCGCCCGCCATTTTGTACATGTTCGGAATCATCAAAAGCAAGCCTTGCGATGCCGTAAATGTGGTTGTGAGTGCGCCCGCTTGCAACGAACCGTGCACAGCTCCGGCAGCTCCGGCTTCCGATTGCATTTCTACAACATCAACCGTTTGTCCGAAAAGATTTTTCTTTCCGTTAGCCGACCAAACATCGGCGTATTCTGCCATATCCGACGATGGTGTGATGGGGTAAATGGCAGCCACTTCGCTAAACATATAAGCGACATGAGCGGCAGCATAGTTACCTTCACACGTTATCATTTTCTTATTTGCCATACTATTTTTTATTTAAACTATCTCGTAATTTTGCACACCAAAGTGCGTTGCAAAGGTAGAAATAATTTAGTAACTCCGATGTATTTTGTTGCAAAACACTATATAAGATGTATCGGATTTTGTCCGAAAACGTTTGATATTTTACAATAAAACCTGAATATATACTCATAATCAGCTTTTTACAAATCAATTAATGTTGTTGGACATACGTGTTTGAAATTAGAAACTTGAAAGTGTTGGCTTTGAGGTTCGCTTTTGATTTTTGGCAGTTTTTTTGGCATCTTTCATAAACATAAAAAAGTAG
>DYSM01000137.1 GCA_020718265.1 Draconibacterium orientale
TTCACCGGTCAAAAAGTAGTCATTCTTTGTTTTTTAATAGTTTCAATTGAATTTCTAAAGTATTCCAACAGAATTTCTAAAAAAACATTCAAGTCTAAATTTTGCTTTATCATAAAGTTATTCAATGTGTTACGAGTTTTTTCACAAATGCTGTATTCAAACTTCGTTCTTGTGAGTCGGACACAAAATTCTGTCTCACAAACACCTGCAAAACTTTTTACTATACAAACAACGGTATGAAATTTTACGTTTTTACAATTCTTCGTATTTGTAATAAAATGATAAACAATACTTTAAAGCACAAAGACACAACGTCGCAAAGTTAAAATTCTAAGCATTTTCAGTTTATTCAGGTTCAGTCAACAAAACTAATGTCCGCCGCCGTGATGTTCTTCGGGCTTAGTTTCGGATGTATGTGTGTCGCTCGTGTGAGCTTTTGTAACGTCTTTCAATTTTTTTTCGCCGGCGGCTACGCGTATTTGCGCTTCGATGAGTGCAGCTTTTTCCTCTTCAATTAAGCGTCTGTCGCGCAGTTCGCGTAAGGCTTCTTCAGCTTTCACATTTTTACCGATTTCAATATCTTCTATCACAAAATCGGTAATAAAATAGCTCGAATTTAATTTACCCAACCGTTCCAATACATGTTCCGCAATAGCGGTACTATGCGCATAAACGTCTTGAACAGACTCATATTGAGCAACTTCCTCTTTGAGAATATCTTTAATTTTTGCACGAAGCAAATCGCCGTATATGCCGGCAAGATAGTTTTCAAAATTTGGCTTTCTAAGAATTTTTAGTTTTAATATCAATTCTAAACCACCCTTCAAAATGGTTTGAACAGGTTTTATGATTTCCGCTTTTGGCGTCAGCTCAGCCTCAACAACACTGTCGATGTTGCGCGTTTTTTGCTCAATTTTTAAGGCTATGCCCCACTCTATCATCACACCAAATTCTTTGGCGCGTTGCAACGATTTCACAAGTTTATCAATGTCTGTACCCTTAATTTTCAGGTTGAAAAGCTGCTGAATTGTCAGGTTCTTTTCAAATAACTGAGCCTTGGCATACAAATCTATAATGTTGAACAGAATCTGCGGGTCGTAATTTAGGCTGAAAATGGGCTTCAGTGCAAGCGTGGCATCCGTTTGTTTCAATTTTCCGAACACAGCCACAAGGCGTTCCGTTTTGAATAAGCAAAATTTACAAGCAACGAACTCCGCAAACGATATTTTATCTTCTATATCTCTAAATTCCAGATATTTATCCAATAAAAAAACAATGTCGGTTTTGGTTTTGGCAAGCCGTGCCAAGTCGTCAAACGTGGCATCAATTCCGATTTTTTTAGCATGAATCCACCCTTTTAGCAAATTAATATACTCGTCCCGACTGATTTTTGCGCGCTTGAATTCCGTAACAGGAAAAGCAGTCCCGTCTGCAAACGACTCCGCTGCAAGTTCCGCAAAGGTCTTGATGTCAGCCTTTTTGTGATGCATCGAAATCAAGTCGGTCAATAGCATTGGAATCCCGGCATCCTGAATTCTGATGAAGGCATCGGCAACTATTTTGACTTCGTCTTGCGGAATTTTATAGCTCAACAGCTCCTCGTAAACGTTTTTCTGTTTCATGTATTCCGGCTTTTAATTTCCGCATCCACCAAGGCTTTGATGTCTATTTCTTGCTCGGCAAGTTTTGCTAACTGATGATATTCAATGTGTAATCCTTTATCTCGAGCATAATGATAGACATCCGAAATTTTTTCAATATTTTGAGTAAAATCGTATTTAATATAGTCAAGTATGGTTTCTAAATTTAGTTTGAAGCCCTTGCCTTCCGAGCGCACGAGGGCGAGATAAATTTCTGCCGGATCTTCCAAAATTCCCTTAGAAAGCACGGTATCGCTTATGGTTTTCTTGAGCCTGTTCTTACCTTCCACAGTATAAACATTGGCAAATTTTTCGGCGTCGGCATCGTCAAATGTCGGATAAAGATTTTTTACAGTTTCAAACGAACGTTTTTTCGCTTCGGTGAGGGTCTTTATGGTTTTGAGAATGTTGATTTTGTCATCAAACAGTTCAAAAAGTGTTTTGTCCGGAATTTTCAAATCGTGTTTGGCTAACATGCGTGTAACATCGGCGAAGTTTTCCGGTTTTATGCCTCTAAAAACGGCTTTGATAAACAGTTCGGCTGCCGCTTCTCCGTTTTCTTTTCGGACATTGATAAAATTTTTGAGTATTTTCAGATTTTCATCTTTAGGAAAATACATTGCGCGAAGTTCGTCTAACGTAATGGCGCGTGCAGTTTTGAGTGCTTTGGCTCTTTTTTTCGATTCGCTTAGACGTTTTATGAAGTCTTCAACATCTCGATTCTCGCTGTTTAGCTTGAGAATATCTTTAACGTTCAGCCCTAATTGCTCTTTTTTCGACTTGGAATATGATGCGACTAACTCATTGTAAGTGTGATATTTGTAGATATAACCCAAAATTATGGTTTTAACATCATCAAAATTCACTTCATTTTTTTCGAGCGCGCGAACGATATTATCTCTGTCTGTAATTTCGTTATAAATTGCAGTAATTGTCTTACAGTCAAGCTTTTTCAAACCGTTAGCAGCAGTAAGTTCGTGTGCGGTTTTTATAAACGTCCTGTCCGCATCGAAACAAATGTGATTCGACAGCAATTTCTTGAGCCAAGACGGTAGAAAAGCACTGATTTTCCGCATTTAAAGGTTAGTTTACTCTATGGTTGCTTTCAAATCTTTGGAGCGTAATGCGAGCATCAAGGGCTTCAAGACCTGATACGCGCCTTTTTTTACATCTGCTTTGCCGCGATAATGTACCAAATAGGTGCATTGAACGGCTTGTTCTTCGGGATGTTCGCAAACTTCCATGAGGGCATCAATCACATACTCAAATGTGTGATAATCATCGTTATGCAGAATTAAATTTTTTAGATTTTCCTGCGTAACGGATGTCAGTTCAATGGTTTGAATTTGCTCTTCTCGGTTTGGATTTGTCATACAGATAAATTTTTAAAGTATTGAACAACAAATATTTAGATTTTAAAATGCGTTTCGACTCTGTGTTGAGAATCGAAACGCAATTTTTACTATTTCGTCAATTCGACAGCTTCTTTTATTGTTATTTTTTGCTCGTCTTTGTAGGCTTGCAAGAACACATCGGTGTAGCCTGCCGCTTTAAGTTTATTTTTTTCGGCGGTTGCATCGTTGTAATTTGTAAAATTTCCGACAGAATACACGGTCAAACCGGTGTCTGTGTCTTTGCGCGAAACGATGGTGTGTGTTTTGGAAATGGCATCGAATTTTTGTTGCACATCGGGCGTGAGCGCGGAGGCATACGCACCTATTTGCACTGTATAATAAACTTTTACCGCCTTCGGTTCTGTTTTTTTGGTCTCGCCGCCCGCTTGCATTTTTTTTGCATTTGACACAGAAACGGAAACACCGTTGTGGTAAGCCGAAACGAAAGCTGCATCAAATCCTTTTTTAACAATTTCAGACTTAGCTTCGACGGCTTTTTCGTAGGTCGCAAACGTACCTTGCATGTATTTCACACCTTCCGATGTAACTTCTTGTAAAAGAGGCTGAATATGTTTAATTTCCATATTTGTTTTCGGAAGTTTGTAAAGCCCGAATTGAACGGTATAAATTAAACCTTTGGTTGTGCTTACATCAATTCCTTTGACAAAATCATAATCGTCCGTGCCATAATTCAACTCGGGCAAGCGGTATTTTTTCTCCGAAGTGTCGGTCGATTCGGGAACTCCGCGATTTTCATCGGCTACAATGGCTTCCTTCACTTTTTTGTAAGAAATGCGTTTGCCGTTGGAGTACGCCACGATGTAAGCATCTTTGAATCCTGTTTTTTGTATCTCAATTAATTTTGTTTCAGCCTCAGAAGTCGTTTTATATTCGCCGAACATGTAGCGTTTGTGCGGATTGTTTTTGAACGCATCGTAAGTAATCGGTTCGTATTTTTTGTATTTTTTTGCCGAAAGCGTATCACTGAACACACCAACTTGAACTCTGTAAATCAATCCCTTAGGATGTTTGAGAGGTTTGTGTTCGGGCGCGGCGGAAGTGTAGATGAACGAACCTGCATAATTGTATTTCTTTGTGTCGGAAGCTTTTGTATCTGTCGTGTCGGTTTTTACAACGCCTTCATTTCCTGTTACTTTTGCATCGGGCAGCGGCACAACAAGAAAGTCGAAATACACCGAATACGCGTTTTCTTGCTCCTGAACCGCGAACAATGCAGATTGCAAAGCCTCCATGAGCATCAAATATTCGTCCGAACGGTAGGTTTGGAAGGTCGCCCCGGCGGTTGTGCTCTTGGCGGTTTCGTATAAGGTTGCGGCATTTTTTTCGTATTCGGCACCTTTTTTCAATTTCTCGGGTGCGTTTTTCGGGCGCGCATCTGAGTAATGAGCTTTATAGATATTGTATTGATTTTCGGAACTTTGAAGATATAAATTTGCAGCTTTAATCATTTCAGCGTATAACAATATTTCTTTGTCTGAAATTCTCGCTTCAATTTTTTTCTTATCAGCCTCATCAACAGCGTCTTTGAGTTGCTCTTTCAACGCATCTAATTCCTTAAATTTAACATCTGCCGCACTCATCAGGGCGTCAGCATCGTCGCGTGTACCTTCTGCTTTGGTAAATTC
The DNA here is from genome assembly GCA_020718265.1 of Draconibacterium orientale. Classification (GTDB taxonomy): domain Bacteria; phylum Bacteroidota; class Bacteroidia; order Bacteroidales; family JAADGE01; genus DYOJ01. Next base: position 4,681 of record DYSM01000137.1, read on the forward strand.
TTTCTTTTCTTCGGCAGTCAAATTCAGTTTTGGCAATATCAAATCAGCCTTTGATTTATACAGATTTTCGTCCTTGTCGGGGTTGTAAGTCTCTGTGGTTTCGACTGTTTCGTTTTTTGTCGTATCCGTTTTTGTCGTATCCGTTTTTGTTGAATCTTGTTTTGTGGTATCGTTTTTAACGGTGTCAGTGTAGGCAACCGGATTATTTTTATCGTCGGGCAAGTCGTATTTTGCGTCTTTATCGTTGTGTATGAGCCCGAAAGCGGTTTCTTGCAATTTCAAGGCTTTAAACTGAAGGCTGTCAGATTTTTGCATCAAATTGTATTTTTCAATGCCGTTTGCAGAGGCTGCTTGCTGACGTATTTTTTCGCCTTTTGCAAAATTGTCATTCGCAACTTGTTGTATATGTTCGACTTTCATGGCTATTAACTCGTCATTGACTTTTGTGCTTTTGAGTTTGCTGCGATACACATCGAAGGTGCGTTGGTTGGCGGGCAACAAATCATCGAAGGCTTTAAACGCATATTTAAGTGCTTTTTCTGCATTTTTAGCAGCTTTTTTCTCATTTTTTTCAATGTCTTTGGGGCGAATTTCTTGTTCTGCAATTTTGCGGTAGCCGTCTGCTTTTGCAAAGTAGGTATCGGCTTTTTTCAAATTTGATTCTCCTTTTGCAAAGTCTTTTTGGGCTCCTGCTAAAATTTTCAACTCATTTTTGTCAAAAATTTTGGTATAATACGGTTTTGTAACAAAATCGCCCAACTCGCCCGATGCGAACTGTGGCGCGGGAGACATGGCAACAATCGCCGTCCAAATTGCCGATAGTAATACTAAGGGCAAAAATCTCACATAAATAGCTTTAAATGAATTCATTAACTGAAAGGTTTGGTTCTACGAATTATTCTTTTTTACTGATTTTTTGTAAATGGTAAAATTAGTAAAAAAGTAACAACTATTGTTTTTTTTTTGTCTTTTTTGATAAAAAAACGCAGTGTAAACCGTGCGATACAGAACGCACAGTTTACATTAACTTAAATCGTAAGTTACTGATTTTCAATGAAAAGGCATCTCAATTTTGTGGCTTACAGTTCGGCATCAAGTCTGTCGGTATCGACGTGGTAAAAGATTTTGGCAGTCATGCCGTTGCCGGGTGTACTTTCGATAAATGCGTTACCGTTCATCAGGCGAGAGCGTTGGATGACATTGTCTAATCCGATGCCGGATTTATTGCTTTTCATCACTTTTTCAACATCAAAACCTTTGCCGTCGTCTTTGTAAAAAAGTGTGGCTTTGGTCTTTTTTTGGTCGAGAGTGATGTGAATATTTTTCGCTTCGGCATATTTTAAAGTATTATTTATCAATTCATTAACGGTTCTGAACAATTGAATTTCCTCATTAATTTTTAATAACCCGTGATAGCCGCCCGACTCAAATGAAACATGCACCGTGCCAATTTCATTAATGCGTTCCACGAAATTTGTGAGCGAAGCCACCAAGCCAAAATGTGCCAAGTCGTGCGGCAGAATATTTACGGCAATTTCTTTTGCATTTTTGGCGGCTTTATCAAGCAGAGCAATGGCTTCATCGAGCATTTTGAGGGCGCGTTCGGAGCCGTGTTCGGCACGTTTTACGATATTCAAATACATTTTTGCGGTAGAAAGAGATGCGCCGAGTCCGTCGTGCAGGTCTTTTGCAAAACGTTTGCGCTCTTGTTCTTCGGTGGAAATAATGGTTTCGAGGCGGATTTTTTCGGCATTCACGCGGTCGGTAATATCCCGTCCGGCAGACATAATAAGTTTTTTTCCAAAATAATCCACCACAGTGCTGCGTACCTCAACAGGAATGCGTTTGCCTTCTGCGGTTATATTTTCGAGTTGATAGATGAAATTCGTATTGTTTTTGATTTTTTCACGAAGCGGAACGTGCCCGTAAGCATTTCGATAGACGATTTGGTCTGTTTTCATTTTCAAAAGCTCTTCTCGCGGGTATCCGAGCATGTCTGAGGCTACTTGATTGGCATTGACGATGTTCCCTTCAAAATCATTTATGATTACGGAATCGTTACTTTTTTCAAACAAATTGATAAAGTTTAACTCGCTGAGTTTCAATTTTTCGGTACGTTCCTTCACTAATTCTTCCAAACTTGCGTTGATTTGGAACAGTCGTTCTTCGGCATCGCGTTGTGCGGTTTTATCTTCGCAAATAACGAGCAATGCGGCTTTTTGATTCCAAGTTTGAGTCAGTGCATTTACTTTCAAATAAATAATTCGCTGCGAACTTGTAATGCCGCGAATGATTATGAAATTGTCGGGATTGTGTTTTGAGCCTGCGGCGTGCACGTACATTCGTTTTATAAGCGCTCTGTCTTCAAAGATTATAAAATTCTCAAAGGATGAGTTTTTAATTTGCTCTACATCTGTTTCAAACATAGAGGCAAGCCGGTTGTTGAAAAACACGATATTACCGTCTTGAATTACAAAAATCGCTTCGTTTGCATTGTCGTAAATGCCGGTAAGTTTGCGTTCGTGTTCGAGAATCTGCGCTTGTTGATTCCGAATTTTTAAGTGCGCATTGACACGCGCTATGAGTTCGGCACTGTTGAAGGGTTTTGTGATGTAGTCCACCGCACCCGCTTCAAACGCTTGAATCATGCTTTCTCTTTCGTTTTTTGCGGTTAAAAAAATGATTGGAATATCGGCAGTGTCGGGGTTGTTTTTCAAATGTTTACAGGTTTCGTCGTCCATTTCGGGCATCATGATGTCCAACAGAATCAAATCAGGTTTTGTAACCGAAACGGATTCAAGTGCTTCCGCGCCGGACATGGCAACACTGACATCGATGCGCTCGGAGAGTAAAAAATTAACGGCAACATTTATATTTTCGGGCACATCGTCCACGATGAGTACGCTGTTTGGAATCAATGAGTCCGGTCTAAAAAGCCTGTTTTATTTTAGCTAAACAAACTATATGCTTG
>DYSM01000571.1 GCA_020718265.1 Draconibacterium orientale
TCAAAAATGTGTGAGTTCGTTTTGTTCGCAAATTTTATTATTTTTGTGTCGAAGATTTTTTACATAAAATAAATGTTTAGAAAAAATACCCTTAGTATTGACGAATTTACAAGTCGTAAATTCAAAAGCAAAATTTCAGAACCTTTTGATAATCAACTTGCTGTAATTACACATTATTTGCAAAATAAAGAAATTGGATTTTCTGAATTTTACAAAAAAGATGCGTATTCGGCATTGGAACAATTATTGAAAATCAAGTATCCGGATACAGAAATTTCAGATAATTTTGTTGAAGAAAAAATGACGGAACTTTCGCATTCCGTTGAAAATGTGCCGTTTGCGCCGAATAAAAAACCGAAATTTACGTTTATCGATTTATTTGCAGGCATCGGCGGCTTTCGTATGGCGATGCAAAATTTGGGCGGAAAATGCGTGTTTACCTCCGAGTGGGACGAGCAGGCGCAAGTTACATATAATGCCAATTACGGCGAAATTCCGTTCGGCGACATTACAAAACCCGAAACTAAGGCATTCATTCCCAATGAGTTCGATGTGTTATGCGCCGGGTTCCCGTGCCAAGCATTTTCTATTGCCGGCAAGCGTGGCGGATTTGAAGACACGCGCGGAACTTTATTTTTCGATGTTGCCGAAATTATTCGCACGCGCCGCCCGAAAGCATTTTTTTTGGAAAATGTGAAGGGTTTGACCAATCACGAACGCGGTAAAACGCTGGCTACCATACTGAATGTGTTGCGAAACGATTTGGGATATTTTGTGCCCGAACCGCAAATTATGAACGCCAAAGACTTCGGCTTACCTCAAAAACGCGAACGTATTTTTATTGTCGGATTCCGTAACGATTTGAATATAAGTGAGTTTGAATATCCAAAGCCCTTAAATTCCGGCGCAACATTTGCCGATGTCAAGTCAGAAACCGTGCCGACCACAAAGTATTATCTATCAACACAATATCTAAATTCATTGAAAGCGCACAAAGAAAAACACAAACAAAAAGGAAACGGATTCGGATACATTATTGTTCGGGACAACGAACCGGCGAATACCATAGTTATCGGCGGAATGGGGCGCGAAAAAAATTTGGTTATCGATGACCGCATTACTGATTATACACCTGAAACTCACATTCATAGCGAAGTTAATCGTGAATTTGTTCGTAAAATGACCCCGCGCGAGTGGGCGCGCCTGCAAGGTTTTCCGGATACATTTTTAATTCCCGTTGCCGATGCTTCGGCGTATAAACAATTTGGAAACTCGGTGGCTGTACCGGCAATTCAGGCAAC
>DYSM01000138.1:0-2791 GCA_020718265.1 Draconibacterium orientale
ACGGACAGCATGCTTTACTCCAAACTCGAAACAGTTACAGAACATAAAATTCAGACAAATATCTATCAGAAAATCATAGAGTTCGGATTGACAGCCGTTAAAAATATAAAATCCAATGCCATAGCAATTGTGCGTCAAAAATACGGACACATTCAACTGTTGGGCAGCGGAAGCGGACAACCGAACCGACTTATTTCCACAGAGTTAGCTTTATCAAAAGCAAGAAATGTGCTGACAACAGAGTTCGACGGCGATTTGAGCGAGCTCGAAGCCTATATTTTAACCGAAAAGAACAACGCGGTTCTGGTTTCCGATGCCTTTTTTCCGTTCGCCGACAACATTGAACTTGCTGCTAAAAGCGGGATCAAGCACATTGTTCAGCCCGGCGGTTCCATACGCGACAAAAGCGTGATAAAAGCGTGTAACCAACTCGGTATCAGTATGATATTTACCCATGTTCGACATTTTAGACATTAACAAAATCTTACTCTGTTTTGGCGAAATCATACAAAACCGACATTTTAACGAAACAAACCGTGCAATTGCCCCAAAAAATCAATCCATTCATAAATAAAATTTCTCTATTCGTAAAGTTTTTATAAATTTATCGTTAATTTTAAAATTCAAATTTAAGAATTTTTATGCAAAATTGAGTTATTAAACCCTACGAAATGAATAGCCCATACGAAGAAATACAGACGCTGAAATTAAAGTTGGCAGAAGCTGAAAAGCGTGCCGATTTCTATAAACTTATTGCAGACCATACTTCGGACTGGGAAGTTTTTCGAGATGCAAACGGCAAAATTATCTACATAAATTCAGCTTTTGAACGCATCACCGGATTTAGTAAAGATGACATATTGTCCGGCAAAATTACCGAAAAAGACGTAGTTCATCCGGAGGACCGGGACACAACCCTGGCAAACATAAAAAAATCCACTCAACAGCTCGATGTTTTTGATTTTGAGTTCAGAATTATTCGTTTCGACGGCGTAATCAGGTCAATAAACCTAAATGCTGTAAGTGTTTTTCAAGACGGCAAATTTATTGGAACCAGAACCAGCGCGCGCGACATCACGGACCAGAAGAAATTATTGGAAATCAAACAATTGCATCAATCCTTAAACGAAGCCAAAGACAAATTCAGAACTTACATTCAAAGTTCGCCGATTTCTGTTTTTCAAGCCGATGACAACGGCAACTACACCTTTGTTAATCCCGCAGCCTGCACGCTTTTAGGCTACTCGGAGGAAGAACTTTTGCACATGTCTATTCAGGATATTCAACCCAAAGAGTTTTTAGAAAAAGGGTTTGAAAATTTTCAAGAAGTTAAACAAAACGGAATTAGCAAAAATTTTGAAATGCCCTTTCTGCGCAAAGACGGTTCGCACGTAGATATTGTTTTAGATGCGACTAAAATAGCTGATAATGAATACATTGCTTATGTTAAAGATATTTCAAATCTAAAAAAAATAGAACGAGAACTTCTCAATCAGAACCATGAATATCCGGCACTTAATGAAGAATACAAAACATCAATCGACGAACTACACAAAGCAAAAGAACTCACCGAAGAAAGCGAAACTCGGTTGAAAGAAGCCCAACGTCTTGCAAAAATCGGGCATTGGGAACTTGATGTTAAAGAAAACACACTCAAATGGTCCGATGAAATTTACCGAATTTTCGGGGCAAATCCGCAGCAATTCGGCGCAAATTACGAAGCATTTATGAGTTTCGTCCACCCCGATGACCGCGAACTTGTTAATAATGCTTACTTTGAACACGTAAAAACGCAAAAAAAATACGATATTGTTCATCGAGTACTTTTACCAACGGGTGAATTGAAATATGTGAACGAACGATGCGAATCCGAATTTGGAGACGACGGACAAGCAGTAAAATCCATCGGAACGGTTGCCGACATTACCGAACGCATTGAAATCCAGCTCGAATTGGAAGCAGCCAAAGCCCGCGCCGAAGAAAGCGACATGCTCAAAACCTCGTTTTTACAAAATTTGTCGCACGAAATACGCACGCCGATGAACGCTATCAACGGCTTTGCACAAATGCTTCAACACCAAGATATTTCGCCTGAAAAACAAAAAAATTTCGTTCAAATTATACAAAAAAACACGGAGCAATTGCTCACAATTGTCAGCGATGTGCTCACGATTGCAAGTATTCAAACAAAACAAGAGAAAATTCAACTTGAACAAATATCGCTAAATAACTTATTGACAGAGCTTTTAACAGAATTTAGCACACGTGCGGACGAAAAAAATATTGCACTCTATTTGCACAGAAATTTGAGCGACGAAGACTCCAAAATCTACTCAGACAGAGCCAAACTGAGTCAAATTTTCTCAAATTTACTCTCAAATGCACTGAAATTTACATTTCGCGGAAATGTTGAATTTGGTAATGAAATAATTGAGAATCAGGATATAAAGCAGATTCGTTTTTATGTAAAAGATACCGGAATCGGAATTCCGTTTGATGTGCATGACAAAATCTTTTATCATTTCAGGCAGGCAGATACCCAAATCGGAACAACGTACGGAGGCACAGGTCTCGGTTTGTCAATCTCAAAAGGTTACGCAGAACTTTTGGGCGGAAAAATTTGGGTAAACTCCGTACTTAATGAAGGTTCAACATTCTATTTCACAATACCTTACAAGCCTGTGAACTTAAACATCAACCAACAAAAACCACATACACAAACGATAATACTTGCCGAAGACGAAATTTACAATTTCATGTATATTGAAGAATTACTTGCGGGAAGCGACAT
>DYSM01000138.1:2891-7640 GCA_020718265.1 Draconibacterium orientale
ATTTCAGTATAACATATTAATAATCAACGTGTATTATGCAAAATTTATTGCCCGAAGAGTTTGAAAATCTAATTTCAAAAAAAACTATTCAACCCAAAGAGGCTCAATATGTTATAGAAATAACTGAAAAGCTGACAGAAACGCCGGAAAAAATTTCAGACCAAGTTTGGATGACTTTTTTGGACAAAACGCGGAAACAACCGTTTCTTGCCGCACTTTCGGACGAAAGTTACAGAAACCGCTGGGCTGAGCTGATTTTCAAGATTTTACAACATACAAACTACACTGTTGCCGACATGTTCGAGCAGCGCACCACAGAACACCCGGAGCGCATTTTATTTCAAGATATGTCGGTTGCACGTCCTGTAAAATGGACTTATGCACAAGTAAACACTTACACGAAACAAATTGCAACTTTTTTGTATTCTGTTGAAAATCAGCCACGTGTCGCCATTTTTTTAGACAACAGCATCGACGGAGCCACGGCAGATATTGCATGTTTGAGCTACGGCATTTTCGACACACCGCTGAATATTCATTTCAACACAGAAACGCTTGTTTACATATTTAATTTACTGAAAATCAACATTGTAATAAGCGATACACCGGAACGAACTGCAATCGTACATGCCGCAAAACAAAAAATCGAACAAAAAATACAAATCATTGTAACAGAGCCGGAAAGCCTCAATCACGCCGATTTTTTACTTCAGCGTGAAGCTAAAAAAATCACACCCGAATCTTCCGAAAAATTTGTAAAAAATCTGCCAAAAAATTCGGTCTCAAAAGTTTGCACAACCATGTTTACGTCCGGCAGCACCGGAATGCCCAAAGGCGTGTCGTTTTCTGTCTATAACATTGTGAGCAAACGTTTTGCACGTGCGGCAGCATTACCGCAAACAGGAAACGATGAAACATTTATTTGCTATCTGCCTCTTTTTCATACATTTGGACGCTTTTTGGAACTGACCGGCTCGATTTTTTGGAGCGGCACGTATGTTTTAGCCGGAAATCCGTCGGCTGCAACCTTGCTTAGTTTGTTTCCGAAAATAAATCCGACAGGCTTCATAAGTGTTCCAGTTCGCTGGCAACAGCTTTACGAACAATGTGTTAAAGAATCGGAAAATGAGGATACCGATGAAAAACGCACTGATAAAATCCGAAAAATTCTCGGAAAAAACTTACATTGGGGACTTTCAGCCGCCGGTTTTTTAGACCCAAAAGTCTTTCGCTTTTTTCAACGCAACGGCGTGTCGCTCAACAGCGGTTTCGGTATGACCGAAACCACAGGCGGCGTTACGATGACACCGCCTTGGGAATACGAGGAAAACTCTGTGGGAAAGCCACTTCCGGGCATGATGACACGCTTAACCGCAGACGGCGAACTTGAACTTAAAAGTCATTATCTGGCTCGTTATCTGGAAGATGCAGGTCCGGACGACCATATTCCGTTTCCGCACCAAGACGACTATTGGTTGCCGACGGGCGATATTTTTAAAATTGCACCAAACGGTCATCACCAAATCATCGACCGCGTAAAAGATATTTACAAAAACAGTAAAGGTCAGACAGTTGCGCCCGGAGCGGTAGAAAAAAAATACGTCGGCGTGCCCGGAATTAAGCGCACTTTTTTAGTCGGCGACGGCAAACCCTACAACGTTTTGCTCATTGTGCCCGACCTCGAAGACCCAATTTTTGTGCAGCCTAACGAAAAATTTAACGCAACCGAATATTTTCATCAAATTGTAATGTCTGCCAACAGAGACCTTGCGCCTTATGAGCGTGTTGTCAATTTTTCGGTTGTAAATCGGGATTTTTCCGAAGCGCACGGCGAACTCACAGCTAAAGGTTCTTTCAAACGTAAAGTTTTAGAAGAAAATTTTTCCGAACACATAAAAGAACTCTATAAAAGCGAGCATATTCTACTGGTTGTCAATGATATAACAGTTAAAATTCCGCGTTGGTTTTATCGAGATTTAGGAATTTTGGAAAGCGATATTATTGCAACACACGAAGGATTATTCAATAAGCAGAGTAAAGTTTCGCTCATCGTAAAACGCCACAGCATGGCAGATACCTACACTGTCGGCGACTTGGCTTATACCGTCAAGCGTGCAACTATTGACATGGAAAAGCTTGTGCGCCAGCCAAAATTGTGGATTGCAAACCCCGCGCTTACACGATTTTCGCCATGCAAAGAAAGTTTCGATTTGCCGATGAAAGACTATTCGGCACAAATTTTTCTGCCGGACGAACCTCGAAAAATATACAATCACTCGGAATTGCCAATATTGATGGGTATCCGGAACAGCGAACTTATATTTTTGAACACTATTTTGTCGGAAATTTTGCATTCGACACCCGAAAATGCCCTGCGAAACTTATTGCAAATAGAACAAATGTTTTCCGATTATGATAAAACGAAAACGACCGTAATTCGCAGAAGATTAGAATCTTTAGCTTGGCACGAAGACGAAAATATCCGAATAAACGCCTATAGAATTTTACTTGCAGAAGACCCGGAACCTGACTATGCCGAAGTCATTCCGGCTTTCATTAATTCCGGAAAAACATTTATTACAGAAGAATCGGTAAAGGAAATTGCACGCTCCGGGTTCGGACGACGTCAATTAGACGCGCTGCGCAAACGCCTTTTCGCATATCGCAAAGGCTTCGCGTGGCCCGCCGACGAGGAACGCGTAAAACAATTTACAAATATTTTCAAACTTTTATTAAACTTCGGACTTGAAAATCCGGATTATTACGGCGTCATTCGGGCTGAATTTGCGTGCTGGATGCTCCTGAAAAACGAGCCGGAACTGTCCAAATACGGGAAATTTTATTACGAAAAGCTTTACCGAGATTTTACGAGAAAAATATCTGAAACCACACCTATGTTTCCCGTACACGAATGGAGCAAACGCATTGTGTTCGACGAAGGTATTGATACGGAAAGTCAAACAGAAATTATCACGAAACTTGCATCTACACATTTTCTCAAGCAAACTATTGCCACCATTTACGACGGTTATATCTTTGATTTACAAATGGTTGAACCGGGAAGTTTTTGGATTTCGCGCGTAAAAAGTTATCGTGCCACAAAACATTACCGTCTCAGCATACGCACCAAACAAAGTATGCACTTCGACATTCATATCGTATTGGATAAAAAAGTAAATACGCCCAAAGGTCTCGAAACGCTATACCGAACCATTGCACTCTCCGGACATCCGCACGGCACACCTGTCATTGCCGAATTTGGCTGCTCCAATCCGACAGAAGGCATCGTGTCTTCGCGCTATTTGAACGAACTCACGGCTTGGGACAAAATACGCGCCGTTGCGGAATTGCAAGCCGCCGGATATATGGAAGAATACAACATTTGGCGCAAAATTTTCATCCGCGCCATGGCTACATTCTACCGCGCTTGGGACAACTCATGTCGCAGTATTTTGCCCGGATTCATCTCGCCAGACAACGTTGTACTGCCCGAAAACGATTTTTCCGACAATACAAAAATTGTATCGCTCTCGGGCTGGGCGGAAAATGCAAGTTTACAAACACTTGTAAATGCCATGTATCGAAATTTCTACTTAAAAACAGAAGCGCACTACCCTGCCCTGAAAAAATTTCTGAAACCATCGTGGATGTTTCACGCCGCCGTTGAAACGTTTGGTGAAAACAAAGCACTGACACTTTTAAGCAAACTAAAACAAAACGTGGAAACGACCGAGCAACAGACAAATACCGAGCAAGATATTTTAATGTTTTTGAACAAATACATTATCGGCTTTCAAAACACTGTATATCTGCCCATTGCATTATTCAATGCGATTGACAGATACACGCATTGGCGCAGCAAAAACAAAACTGCACGCGCCAAAGCCCAAGAACAAACTATTGCCGAACTATTTGATTTATACAAACTTAGCCGCTATCCGGATTTAGTTCGATATAAATTCTACAGAGAAACTTTTTTTGCAGAATCGTCATCTGATATTCTTGAAAAATTTGATAAACTTCTCGAAAAAATGAGTTCCGACCCATCCGTTATTCCTATTCAACTCATTGAATTATCGCAACTTAATTCGGTAATAACAGACGAAACGGAACAAAATATTTTCGGAAAAATGGTGTTTCCGAGCATTAAAGAAACTCAAAAAATTGATTTGATAATCGCCCAAACTCCGACAAACGAGCATGTTGTTATCAGAACCTTACTTAAAGACAAAAATAATGTAGAATATACGATGCGCGAACCAGCAGATCCGTCGGAAGTCGGTCTGCTTTATCGGCTTTTTTATAAGGAAAATTATCCGAAAGAAATTTCAAAATTAGATAAACATTTTGTTGTTACCGACGGCAACGAGCAAGTTATCGGAGGCTTGTGTTACAGCATTTTAGACGACCAAATTGTGCTCATCGACGGCATGGCAGTTACATCGCCTTTGCACAATCGCGGTTTAGGCTCGGCAATGATGTCCGATTTCTTTTCGCGTATGAAAGCAACCGGCGTCAAGCTCATTAAAGCGCACTTTTTGTTCGGTAACTATTACATGAAACACAATTTTGTCATCGACAAAAAATGGGGCGCACTCGTGAAAGAACTGTAAAATTCAGTTATCAGTAAACAGTAAACAGTAAACAATAAACAGTTATCAGATAATAAAATACAAAGTTTTTACGTCTGATAACTGATAACTGATAACTGATAACTGATAACTGATAACTGATAACTGATAACTGAAA
>DYSM01000139.1 GCA_020718265.1 Draconibacterium orientale
TCTAAGGTGTTTTTGTCCACATCCCAAAAAAGGTGTTCGGAAAAATCGTGTATAGTTATCTTTTTTTCGGACATGCTCACGCCACGTAAGTTACATGTTTGTAACCTATTAACTTGATTTTTAATAATTTGTAACGTTCAGTTCTTAACGACTTCTGCTACTTTTTTAACGAAATTTCGGCTGGTTTCAACGAGTAAACTCGTGCCCATGCTTTCTATTCGTATTGCAAATTTATACTTTCCTCTTAACTCTACCAAATTTCCTTTGACTCCTTTTAATACGCCTTGTTTAAATTCGACAAGTTCGTTTAATGTAAATGTCTCATTAGTCGTCTGTAATGTGTTGGAATCATATTGAATAAATTTTTTTATGGTTTCAATTTCCGATTCTTTTACAACGATTTTTTCGCCGCCTATGGTTATGAATTTTACAAATCCTCGAATAAGTTTAGGTATTTCCGAGTATTGTTTTTCGTTTATTTTTACAAATAAGTAAGACCTAAATAATGGGGCTTCTACGTTTACGGTTCGGTCGGTTCGGCGTCTGGTTTCTATGATTATCGGCAGGTAAGTTTCATAACCGAGGTTTACAAGTTGCTGAAAAACAGATTTCTCCGCTTTCGATTTCGTGTAAATTGCATACCAATTGGTTCTGATACTCATAACGAGGTCGTAAATGTTATTGTGTGAAGCGGAGTCTTTTTATCGGCTTGCAAATCGACTACAGAGGTTCTGAATGGTTTAGAAATTCGGACTCAAAATGTATTTTGCATAAAATTTGTCGATAATTTCAACGGCTTCATCTGCAGTATCTGCAAGTGAGAAGAGTTTGGTGTCGTCCGGATTTATGGTTTTGAACTCGAGTTTTAGTGTATTCTCTATCCATTCAGTTAAACCTTTCCAGAAATCTCTGCCAATCAATACAATAGGAAAACGTCCGATTTTATGGGTTTGTATGAGTGTAAGTGAGGCAAATAACTCGTCCATCGTCCCAAAACCACCGGGCATAACAATGTAGCCTTGTGAGTATTTTTCAAACATGACTTTTCGAGCGAAAAAGAAATCGAAATCTATCTTTTTATCTTTGTCAATATATTGATTTCCACCTTGTTCAAAAGGTAAATTTATAACTAAACCAACACTTTTTCCGCTGCCGTCTTTTGCTCCTTTGTTTCCGGCTTCCATAATACCGGGTCCGCCGCCGGTTATGATTCCGTAACCTTTTTGGGTGAGTTTGTTCGCAATTTCGGCGGCAAGTTGATAATATTTGTTGTCGGGTTTGGTGCGTGCTGAGCCGAAAATGCTGACGCAAGGTCCAATTTTTCCGAGTTTTTCAAAACCTTCAACAAATTCTGACATGATTTTAAAAACCATCCATGAATCGTTTGTTTTTATTTCTTGCCAATCCTTTGATTTAAAGGCTTCTATGATTTTTTCTTCCATGTTGGTTTAATTTTTTCTATAACGTAATTGAATATGTGCCTTGCTGATTCTTCTACGTTCGATTTTTCCGTAAAAACGGTAACATCCGGATTCTCAGGTGCTTCAAAAGGAGAGTCTATGCCGGTAAAGTTTTTCAATTCGCCGGCACGGGCTTTTTTGTACAGTCCTTTTACATCGCGTTGTTCGCAAATCTCTATCGGCGTATTGATGAAAACGGTGATGATATCTTGTTTGCCTAAAATATGTTCTACAAAATTGCGGGTTTCGTGGGTCGGATTTATAAAACAATTTATGGTAACTACGCCGCAATTTATAAAGAGTTTATTCACTTCGGCTATGCGTCGGATATTTTCTTCGCGGTCGGTTTCCGTAAATTTCAGATTTCGATTGATGCCGGAACGAATATTGTCGCCGTCCAAAATTTGAGTCAATACTCCATTTTCTATCAGTTGCTTTTCAAGTGCAGAGCCAATTGTGGTTTTTCCTGCACCGGAAAGTCCTATTAACCAGATAGATATAGCTTTTTGACCAAGAAGAATTTCCTTCTCCGGGCGCCCTGCAATGCGTTCGAATACAGGGTATATGTTCGTGTCGTTCGGTTTCATGCTAAACGGTGTCCATAAACGATTGTTCTACTTTATTAAACAAAAGTACGCCTATTAAAAGTATAACTGTCATAAAACCAAAGCTATACGCTAAGTGTAACCAATTAAAACTGCCGGCTCCGAGCAAAATGTATCTGAATGCTTCGATGATGGACGTTATTGGGTTTGCAAGTATCAAAATCTCATATTTTTTGTTTAAATGTGAAAGCGGGTACACAATCGGTGTGGCGTACATCCAGAGCTGAACGCCAAAACCAAGCAAATTTGTTAAATCTCTGTATTTTGTTGTCAATGAAGAGAATATGATACCGAAACCCAGACCCAAACCTGCCATCATGAGTATCAAAATTGGCAGAGCCAAAATATAGATATTGGGGCTAAACGTGTAACCTTGTATGCGAAAATACGCCATAACGACTAACAGCAGTCCGAATTGTATCCCGAACTGAATTAAGTTTGATATAACAATAGATATAGGTGAAACAAGGCGTGGAAAATAAACTTTACCGAAAATTCCGGCGTTTGCGACAAACGTATTTGAGGTTGCAGTCAAGGCTTGTGCAAAATAATTCCATGCCGTAATGCCTGCCATGTAGAATAGCATTGGCGGAAGTCCGTCCGTCGGAATTTTAGCAATACGCCCAAAAACAACGGTAAACATCAGTGTTGTCAGCAAAGGTTGTATGATAAACCACAACGGACCAAGCACCGTTTGTTTGTATTTTGCGACAAAATCACGTCTCACGAAGAGCATCATCAAATCCCGATAACGCCAAAGTTCTTTAAAATTTATATCAAACCAATGCCGTTTGGGACGAATTTCCATCGTCCAAGTATCCTGTATTTGACTGTTCGTTTGTTCTGCCATACTTACGCTTTTCGAGTGCAAATATCGTTAATTTTTCATAAAAAAAAAACAATTTTCGCTTGTCGGCACTTTTCTAAAAATCACTTTTTACATTTGCACAATGAAATTTTCTCCGGAAATTGAAATACTCAATACTACAGATTCTACAAATACAGTGCTGAAAGCAAAGCTCGCAGAAATGGAATTGCCTGAATTTTATGCACTATTGGCAAGAAATCAAATCGCCGGGCGTGGACAAATGGCTCAATCATGGCATAGCGAAGCAGGCAAAAATCTCACAATTTCAGTTGTGATTTATCCGGATTGTGAAATTTCAAATCAGTTTTTTTTATCGAAAATTGTCTCGTGTGTTTTGGTTGAGTATTTGTCCGAACTCGGCAAACCTTTTACAATTAAGTGGCCCAACGATATTTATTTTCAAGATAAAAAAATTGCCGGAATTTTGACAGAAAATACAATAAGCGTCCAAAGAATAAAACAATCTGTCGTAGGAATAGGACTAAATGTCAATCAAACCAAATTTCCTGAAAATTTGCCGAATCCGATTTCGCTAAAATCCATTTTTCAAAAAACGTTTGATATAGAAGAGATTGCGTCTAACATATTAGAACGAGTTTTCCTTTGGTTCAAAAAATTTAAAAACGGTCAATTTGAAGAAATCAATGAATATTACCATCAAAATTTGCTCGGCTATCGGCGTGAGATTCGGTTTTTGATTAATAGTGAGGCTTGTTCGGGACATATTTTGGGTACATCTCCGGATGGGAAACTCGTAGTTGGGCTTCAAAACCAAATAGTTAAAGAGTTTGATTTGAAAGAAATCAAATTCCTATTTACTTGATTTTTCGTCTTCGATACGATAAACAACTTCGCCGTCTTTTTGCATAAAATACCGTTCTCGAGCGATGCGTTCGACAGTGCCTTTTTCTGTCTTTAATTTCAGAAGCATCGCTTTATTTTGCTCTGTTTCAGTTTCGTAGGCATGGATTTGTTTACGAAGTTCTTTTATTTCGCGGTCTTTTTTGAACGAAAACGAAACTGTCGGCGTGCCCAAAACGAACAGCCACAAGAGAAAAAATGCCAGCGTTAATGAATATTTGTGTTTTGCGATAAATTTTAGCGCATCAATAAACGTTTCTTTTGTTTCCATAACTTACGAAGCTTTTATTTGTTGAAGTTTTTTCTTATTTCGTAAAACAATAATAATCACAGCTATACCGGAAACTGCCATGGTCGTCGAAATTAATTCAGCTTGGGTGAATTTCAATCCGCCGACATTATAGAGACTGTTTACACGAATCATTTCGACAAAAAAACGTTCCAACCCGGCTAAAATTAAATAAATTCCGAACAATAATCCAGGTGTTTTGAATCGTTTTTTCGTGAACCACAAGGCGAAAAATCCGATTATCATGATGGAAAATTCATACAAAGGCGTAGGATACACAGGGGTTGCGAGTTTGTAGCAATGTTCGTTCCAAAGTTCGGCATTACAACCTGCCATCATTTCGTGCGGCGCATTAACCCATAAACCGTTTTGCAAAATTTGTCCGGAGTCGTTTACAATATTGTTCGGAAAGTCATAAGCCCACATCCAATCGGGCAGAAATGCCAAGAAATCGGGTATCGGATTTGGATTCGGAATGCCCCAGCAACCGTCTCCGGCGGTTAAACAACCCAAACGTCCTACCGCATAAGTTAAAGGCATAATAACAGCCAAAACATCAAGCAAATGTATGATACTCAGTTTGTAATATTTCTTTAAATAATAGAAAACGGCAGCACTGCCGACAATCAACCCGCCCAAAAATGTTAGTCCGCTAAACGAAATAAGCGACTCCCAAGGGTTTGCCATAAATTCGTCCGGATATTCTAAATTATGGAAAATTTTTGCGCCCAAAAGTCCGAAAACGCCGGCAACTACAAGTATATTTCCGGCAAGTTGGTGCGGATGAATTTCTTTGATAACTTTCTTAGGTTCAGGTAGTTTCTCTTTGTTTTTGTCGCGCCATGTTAAGAACACAGAAACAGCAGCGGCGAGCAATCCGCCGACGGGCGAACCGTTGAGTGAAGTCAGGAAATTTTGTGGATTTCGGGCAAATTCCGAGTATTCTATCGCAGCACCGACAAGGAAATAGCCAATCACAAAACCAACAATACCCGACATGAGCAATTCCGTAATGGATGCGGGTTTGCCGATAACGACTTCTTTTTTTGTAGTTCCGAAAATACCTTCGGATTCTTTGCGTTTAAATTCCTTCATCAGCATCCAAATGCCCAGAAGGAACGAAAGTGCAACAAAAAATCCGTAAGTCTGAATCGGCAGAAGTATGTTAATGCCCAAAACCTCTCGAAAGAAATCACTCAATGAAGGATACATAATTCAAATTTTCCATAAAATAATATGCAAAACTATAAATTTTCGCGCAAAAATCGAAATTTTGTTTTTCAACATATATTTTTCCGTATCAAATTCGTATCTTGCATCAAAATTAAATTTTAAAGTATGCTGAACATCGCACTCTTCGGACCTCCCGGCGCGGGAAAAGGAACTCAATCCACGTATCTGATTGAAAAATACAATCTTATCTATATTTCAACCGGCGATTTATTACGCAAAGAAATCAAAGACGGCAGTAGGCTGGGCAAGGAGGCGAAAGCCATAATTGAACAAGGCGGTTTGGTGTCGGACGAAATTATCGTGCAGATTCTGGAAAAAACCATTACGGACAATCCGAATGCAAACGGCTTTTTGTTCGACGGTTTTCCGCGCACGACTATACAGTCTTTTATTTTGGAAGGTTTGATGATTCAGCTACATACAAAACTTAATTGCCTGATTAGCATTGAAGTGCCCGAAGAACTTTCGGTAAAACGCCTTTTGGAGCGCGGGCAAACTTCCGGACGCACGGACGATAATGAAACCGTTATTCGAAATCGTTTGTCGGAATACACTCTAAAAACATTGCCGGTTTTAAATTTTTTTCGCGAGCGCGGTAATTATTTTCCCGTAGATGGCACAAAAACTATCGACGAAGTTCGCACATGTATCAGCCAAATTGTTGAAAAAGAGTTGAGTAAAAACCTCATGAACATCGTCATGTTTGGATATCCGGGTTCGGGGCGCGGTTCGCAAGGTTTGGCAATAGCCAAAAAATACGGACTTGAATACGTGGCAACCGGAAAAATGCTCGACGAAGAAGTAAAAAACGGAACTGAAGTTGGCAAGCGTATTGAAAAAATCTATAACGACGGCGAACTTATTCCGGATGATATTGTTGTTCCGTTAATCGAGAAAAAAATTGAGCATTCGGAAGGTGTCAGAGGCTTCATTTTCAAGGGTTTCCCGCGCACGCTTGTTCAATCGTATATTTTAGACGGAATTTTGAAAAAACACGACTCTTCAATCTCTAAAATTATTGATATTCAAGTTGATACACTCGAAATAATCCGCCGTTTGGACAAGCGCAGCAAGACAGACAAAGGTATGCCTTACGACAGCAGCACCGAGCGCATTGTGAAACGTTTGGAGGAACATCGCAAAAAAACCATTCCTGTGATTGAAAAATACAAATCGCGCCACGATGTTGCCGTCATTGACGGCGAAGCCGATTTCGATACCGTATTTGAACGCATTTGCAACGCAATTGATACCGGAGCTAAAAATCTGCGTTAAGGTTGAATGTTTTTTGCAAATCCGAAATCATCGCATCGCATGATTGGTAACGTTGTGCGTTTGCATCGCGCATGAAGTCAATGAGTTCCGCACGGGAATAGCGGTTCGGCGGAAGCCTGAATTTGTGTTTGAAACTTGCCTTTTTTAGAACTTCAAACAATTGACTGTCAATGCGTTTGTGAGGTTTCAAGGTCTGTGTGAGTTGAAGATTCACAAGCATTTCCGGATGACTGTGCGCAAACGGAATTTCGCGCGTGAGTATTTCGTAAAAACTCACGGCAAGTGCGTATAAATCTGTTGAAAAATCAAGGTTTTCCCACAAATTCAAAACTTGCTCCGGCGCGGAATATACAAACGCAAACGGACGCTGTTGAGGCGCATCGTCCGGAAATTTCGCCGAACCGAAATCAATCAATTTTACCTGCGGATTTTCATAGTTCGGCTTTCCGTTTTCTGTGCATAAAAGTATATTTTGCGGACGAATATCCAAATGCAAAATTTCACGCGCGTGCAAGGCTTTTATTCCGTTCAACGCACCGAGTAAAACTTTTGTAAAAAACAGATTGTCAGCCTTTTTTCTCAGCTTTCGTGTTTGGTAAAATTCACGCATCGTAACACTTTCCGCGTACGGACTCACGATGAAATGTTCATCGTTGAGGCTGAAAAATTCCGTTATCGGAACGATGTTCGGATGTTCAAAATTAATTCTGTTTTGGTTCAAAAATCGGTTTAATTTTGTTTCGTCGGGGTCGGATATCGGCGGAAATTTTTTCAGCACAACATGCTTTCCGGTTTCAATATCGACACAAAAAAACACCAGCGGAATTTTGGCTGACGTTTTTAAGGTTTTTAAAATTTGATATTTCTCGATATTTTTTGCGTTCGTGAGCATTTCGCTTTTTTTGCAAAAGTATGCAGATGTCTGAAAAAAAAGAAAGAAACCTTGCCGAATGTTTCAAATTCAGAAGGTTTCTTCCTTAAACGGAACTTAATACAGTATTTCATTCTGTATCAATAATTTAAATCTAAATT
>DYSM01000140.1 GCA_020718265.1 Draconibacterium orientale
AATTTAACTTTACAAACTTTCAACTTTATGACTTTTTATACTGAACTCAATATTTGTTTTGTTTGCTATTATATTTTTTACAATTTAAACCCAATCAACAGTATATCATCGGTTTGACCGGCCTTTGCCATCCAGTCATTTATGGTTTTATTAAGTATTTGATGTTGCTCGGCAAACGGCTTTTGATGGATTTCCAACAGCAGATTTTTAAGGGCTTTTATCATAAATTTCCGGTTGTCGGGTCCGCCAAACTGGTCTTGATAGCCGTCCGTA
Organism: Draconibacterium orientale; assembly: GCA_020718265.1. Taxonomy (GTDB): domain Bacteria; phylum Bacteroidota; class Bacteroidia; order Bacteroidales; family JAADGE01; genus DYOJ01. Next base: position 274 of record DYSM01000140.1, read on the forward strand.
AATACATAAAACCACGTGGGACTTGTGTAATTTACGGTGTGCATTTCGTAAGGTTCGAGCAATTGTTTGGCAGTTTTTCCGCCGCCAATCCCTTTCTTGTCAGCTTTTACATGAAACAATTCTCCGTTCGTAATGTAAACGAGCGGATTTTTTGCGCCGCCAAATTCTACCGTTTTCGCTTCTTCGTCAATCACGCACAGTGCCATGTCCATGCCGTCTTGGTTGGAGGTTTCTTCTTGTTTGAGAGCTAAACGCACATAATCGTTCATTTTTTCCATAATTTGGTCGGGGCTTGTGATGCCTTTTCCGACAATTGTGGTCAAAATTTCGCTGCCAATCATGCTCATGAACGCGCCCGGAACGCCGTGACCGGTGCAATCTACGGCTGTTATGAAAATTTTGTTTCCTTTTTTGGCATACCAATAAAAATCGCCGCTGACAATATCGCGCGGTTTGAAGAAAATAAAATAATCTCTTAATCCTTGGTTAATCGTATTTTCCAGCGGAAGCATTGCTTCCTGAATACGCTTTGCGTAATTTATGCTTGCTGTAATATCTTTATTTTTGGCGGAAATTTCATCGTTCAAAGCTGATAATTCCTGATTTTTATGCTGAATTTCCGATGTTCGTTCTTCGACAATGCGCTCCAGGTGTTCTTTTTGTTTTTTAACTCGACTCAAACTCAACTGTACAATGCCCCACACAAAGACCACAAACAGAATAAGATAGCCCAAATAAGCACCAATGGTTTGATACCACGGCGGCAGTATTTCAAATTGATATTCAGCAGGTTCACTTTCAACGCTGTATAAATTTTTGGCTATCACTTTGAAGGTGTATTTGCCGGGCGATAGGTTTGAATATTCTTTTTCTGTTTTGGCTGTCCAATCCGACCATGCTTCTTTATCGTCGCCAATCAAGATAAATTTATACATATTTTTCTCAGGCTCTTCGTAAAAAAGTGCTGAAAATGTGAATCTTAACCCGTTATAATTGTAATCCAAAACAGGAATTAGGTTTTTAGGTTGTTGCAGTGTCGGAATACCGGCAGCATCGACAAAGGTTCCGCCGAAAATAAGCGAATCGCCGTTGATAGTTTCCAAGTTACGGATAAGCACTCGATACGAATTTTCCGAACTGTTTTTGTAATTCATATCGAAACGGGCAAAACCTTTTTCAGTCCCAACGATAAGTTCTTTGCTCGACAAAGTGCTGATACTATGAATATTATCTCTCAATTTCAAAAACGGCTGACTGACGATTTCAAAACTGTCTTTTGAACGTTTCAGAAGTGCAAGTTCCCAGTGAGATACGTTTTGTTTTTTGTCGAAAAGTTGTTCTTTAAACCAAATATCGCTGTTGTCGGCTTGGTGTAAGTTTGTAATTTTTTTTATGCCGAAATATTTCACATATTCAGGATCTCGCAGCATACGGTTTTCTTTGGAATCAAATTTGTAAATTCCACTGTCTGTGGCAAATATAACTTTGCCGTCCAATTTGAAAACGTAATTTCCGATGTCGTTCGGCAGTCCGCTTTTTGCATTAAACAACTGATTTTCAAGTACCGAATCGACCGTTTCATTCAATTTCAATCGTATAACACCCTTATTTTGGTTAGAAATCCAGATGTAACCGTCTTTGCATTCTTCGAGATGTTTGCTGTCTTCGGTAAAATTCTGAATTTTATTTCGGAACAGCCATTTTCCGTCTTTAAATTCAAATACGGACAATCCGGTTCCGCCGGCAGCGAGTATAATGTTAGGGTGTTTTTGTAATCTAATAAACGTTCTGATTGCTTGATCTTCAAGAATGTACTTGGCTTCTTGATTCTCAATATAAAACAAACCCAAAGTTCCGGCGCAAAGTAATTGCCCGGCAACTGTGTCGATTTTCCAAATTTGCGACGCTCCTTTCGAGTTTTTTATGGGCGTAAATTTTTCTCTGTCGAAGGCTGTTTTTTTATGCCAATCGTAGAAAAAAATTCCGGTTGAACTGCTGACATACAGAATACTGTCGTGCAAAATGGATGATGATGTTACGCCCGAAAGTCCGGATTTGTCATTAAAAAACGTGTAAGGTGAATTTGAATTTATGTAAGAAATTCCGGTACCTAATCCAGCCCAAACATTGTTGCTTGGGTCGGAAAAAATGCTTAAAATAGTGTTGCTTTGCAGACCATTTTTATTCGCTATATGGTTCTTAATGTTGAAGTTATTGTCTGTTATAAGAACACCTTCGGTAAACAATCCGAGCGCGTAACCGCTTGCTCCGTGTGTGCCGGCGGTGTACATGCCTCGTATGAGCGGATTCATCTTTGCGGGCGAATACGTTCCGTTTTTGTAAAGTAACGCATCTTCTTGCCAAAGTGTGATGAGAATGCTGTCGTTTCGGTAAGGGAACATGCCTGTAATCAGAGGTTTACTGAATCTGTCGCCACCGGGAACATGCACAAGTTTCTCATTTTTATATTCCCAAAGTCGAAGTTTGTGTTCTTGGATGTATAGCTTGTCGCCAACGCGCAGCGGACGGATAAATTTGTTATTTTCTTGTGCGTTCTGAACGTCGATAATCGTAAATTTTTCGTTTTTGTAAATATAAAGTGCCAAAGGTGTCAGAAAGATAACGGCATCATCAAACACTTCAATAGCAGGCACTTTGCTGAATTGTCGTTTTTTTTCCGGAATGAGTTTTGAAAGTGAAATATAAATCATATTTCCCACAGAATCAGCACCTAAGTAGCCTAATTCGCCGTTTCCTGCACCAACGTAAATGCGTCCGTTTTTGTCTTTTGCAAAAGAGTAAACAATTGAACTGTTTGGTGTATTGATTTTTGTCCAGCGTATGCCGTCGAACTCCAACACAGACGAGGAGCCGAAATACATCACGCCTCGATAGTCTTGAATCACTGCAAAGTTCTGATTTCCTGCATTATACTCTACATTTGTATAGTTTCTGATAAACGGGACGCCCACCGATTCGATTTGTGCTCGTAGTGTGAATGTTACGAAGGTTACCAGCAGAGTCAGAAATATATATTTTCTTTTCGCCATAAATTCAGAAAACCCAAATATAGACAAAATTTTGAATCCGGATGCTAAAAAATTAAATATTCTTACCAATTTGCGTTTTGAAGATGTTTATCATTATCTATCTGCATGAAAAACAGAGGTTTAGATTCCATAAGTTTTACATCCTCCGTTGGCTCGGAAAATACGCCCGAAATGGTGATGTTGTTACTGCTAATTTTAACGGCTTTCAATCCAATCATACTTTTATTATTCTGATATTCAGTAAATTGAACCTTGCCATCCGTAGTTAAGTGTGCAAGCAAAATATTTCGAGAAGCCGATGCTGTTTTCAGATGTTCCTCATTATCAACATAATTTTGGAAATTCATAAACACATACAAATCATTGTTGATTTTCATGCAATCGAACAGCGAGCCTTTGGCTACAATTTTTATCGGAACTGCGGGAGTTGTGCCGTCCGGTTTTATTCTGTAAATTTCTAATAATGAAGCGCTTTTACCGTAAACTTCGTTCGACAAAACCAACACAATTTCGTTATTCAAACCGTCGTAATCCAAAAAAACAGGCAACAATTGTGTATTCAAAGTGTAAATTTCCGAAACTTTCCCGTCTGTTTCCGCCCTGAAAAGTTTCAATTTCGTGCTGACTCCGACTTCCTGCACACAATACACCGCAGCTTGTTCGTAAGCCGAAATTAAAGTTGCGTGCGTGCCCGAGGTTCCGGTTTTTAAGAAACGAACTGTGCCTGTTGTATCTGCAAAAGCCACGAAATCAACATCTTGGTCGGCACGTTTCTCAAATCCGGCGAGCCAATAGCCTGTTGGTATTTTGGCATAAGATGTTGCGTAAAGACCTGTAGCAGAAGAACTTGCATCGTAAGGACGTAACGTGTTGGTTTTGTGCACAAATGTAACATAACGCGGCAAAGTCGGAAATGCTTTGGCAAACAAATTTGTCTGATAATGCTCATACACAAAGGTTTTCTGACCTTTCAGAAACAGATTTTGCCTCAAAATATAATCGCGCAAGCCCGTAAGTCCGTTATATTCTTTGAGATAGAAATTTTGATATTTTTGAACGTTTTGAGAATTTATGCGGGCTTCGGCTACGTGCAACAACGAATCGGCTTCCGACTCTTTTTCTGTGATAAGTTGCACATATTCAGTGTGTTTTCGCAAATCGTTTCGCGTAATGCTTTGCGGATTGTTGAGTTGTTTTCGGAACAAAGTTTGCGTTTCAACTTGCGATTCTTTGTATTTGAAAAGCGCAGTGAGTAAGGATTGCGGGTCGTATTTTTCTATTTTATACACAAATTTTTCATCCAAAACATACGGGCGAAAATTATCGGAATACACTTCGCGTTCCAAATTTTTCAGGCGTTCGTTCATGTCCGAGTTTATAACGTCAATCTCGGTTTTGTTGGTCGAAATGTTTTTTTGCATGGTTTGTTTCACGTCTTTAACCCACGAATTGTAGTCCCAAAGCTCGATTTTATTTTTGAGGAAATTGCTTTGCGTCAAGCCGTCCAAGCGATACGTTACGATTGGTTTTAAGATGTAATGTTGGTCGTAACTCTTTATCGGAAAGCGGTCTAACACTTTTCGGTACTTGTCGAAATACACCTTTGAAGAGTCAAAAGCCGATTGAATTACGGTCAATTTTTTTACAAGTTCCGGGTCTTCACTCAGATACATATTTTTGATGTTTGTGTATTGGGAATTAATATCCTTGAACTCGCTGACACACACGTTGTAATACCCTACAGTTTTTTCAAAATACGACGTAATTTCGTTGATATTTTTCTCGTAAATGCGCATTTCTTCGGCTTTCACAGTAACGAACGCCGCAATGTCTTCCAAACTTAATTTCTTATCGCTCGGTGTGATTCCGCCGTTCTCGTAATAGTCGCGGTTGCCTTTACTTTCAGCCTGAAGTTTCAATTGACATAAACCGTAGTAAAGTTTTGTGTTATAGGCAAAAAATCGCACAAGGCGTGGGTCTGTCAGCGGGTCGTAGTCGCGTGCCCAAAATTCGGCGATGAGCGCGAGTTGAAAATACGCATTCGCAAACTCCGGCTCCTGCTTCTGAAACGCCAACAGCAACGAGTAAGATTTTTCTTTATCGCCCTGTAACACAACCTCATGCACGCGGCTGTACTTCAACTGCCGCTGCGCCGCTGTGGGCAAACCGAGCAAAATTACGAAGAGAAATATGAGAGTGGTTTTCATGGTTTTATTTTTCAAAATATATTAGATTTAAGACATCAGATTACAGACAACAGACTATAAAATATTGTAAATCTACATTTTATAAATCAAATATGTAATAATTTATATTTGGTTTAAATTAAATAAGGACGAACTATTATATCATATATATTTCCGGCTCTGAGTGATAATTATTTCGTTTACTATATCGAAGTAAGAAATCAAATTCTTGTTTTGACAGAGTGCTATATGGCTTAATATCAAGTTGTTTCGCATAATTGTCATACCAAAAATGCGCTAATTCCGAAGAAAGGGTTCTGTCATCAACAAGTGAATCTGCTGATTCTCTTTGCTCAGTTGCCGGATTTTTTTCGGAAACAGGTTCAAACGCATACCAAATATCTTGACTAATTTCTATCCCTTTTTTTGGGTTAAAAAACACTGTCAGTATGGCATTACGGTTTTTTGCTGTGTTGAAAATTTTGGTGCCAGATGTCATAGCTTTGTCGGGGCTTTTACCTTTTCCATATTTTTCGTTGTAAAAATCGTAAAATTTATGTAAAAAAGAATCAATTTCTTTTATCGGAATTTTAACAAATTGCGCGCCTTTCGTAAGTTCTAAAAATGCGGTTTGTTGCTTTGCCAATATTTCTGCTTTCTCGTCCATGTTTTGCAAAAATGATACAGATTCTAACGCCTTTTGTGAGTTTTTTTCAGACTCCACAATTTTTCTGTCATTCTTTAAAATCGCTTGCGCGCCGGCAAACCACCATTCGTTTTTCCATTTTACAAGTCCGAATAAAACGAGGTCTCCCTCATTTGGGAAAGCACTGTTTTTATTGAACGATTCCATTGTAACATCAAAATTCATTCCGCTTGCAATATGCTCAAAATACATGGATTGCTCGCTTTGCTTTTTTAGCTGAAATAAACCTTGAACACGTTTGGTCTGCGCTTTGAGGTCGGGATACAAAGGATGTTTTGCTCCGAGAAGTTCTGCCAACCATTCGTTTGCTCTAAGCGCGAGCAATTTTGTATGCGTATTTGCAACATGTTCAGTAAGGGTGTCATACAAAATAGCTTCGTTATTTTCATTGTTTTTTTTGTAGATTTCTAAGGCTTCTTTTTCTGCGAGCAGCCCGGTGTCCGGAAAAAACAAATAGGTATTAAAGAGCAGATATTCTTCTGAAAACCGAATCGGGAAGAAATTTTGTTCAGTTTCATACTCGGCATAATAGCGTTTCAGAATCGGATTTTCGGGAGCATATTCGTAGGCTTCGTGAATAATATCTGTCAAATCTCCGGCAATTTTTTTAAGATGATAACTGTTCGGATCAATTATTGCATCATTTGAGATTGTGCTGACACAATACCAAACTAAAAACTTAACATCTTCATAATCAGGCTCATTTTCGTAAAATTCAGTTTCTTCACAAAACGGCAAACGCGTTCCGTAAAACTCCGTATGTAACCTTACGAATGTATTCCAAATATTTGTTCCCGAAACTAAATCTTCCAAATAAGATGCTAATACACAAGCCGTTAAACTGACTTCCTCTTCTGTCAAATGTGACGGAATCAATTTATTCGGGTCGTCTGCCATCGTTTTGCGAAGCTTGTTCGCAAGTTCGATGTAGAATGAATCGGTTACAACTTTTGCCTTGTATGGTTTCATTCGCAACCATGTTTGAATGAATATTTTAGAGTTGTTTATCGGGATAATTTTACCTTTTTTTTGTTTCATGTCTTATTCTGCTATAAACGGATTGATGATTTGCTGTGTATTTTCGATAATTTGACAGTGTTGCATGTCTTCGGAAACCAAAAGTTCGTTGCGGTTGAAGGTAAAGTCTTGCGGTAAATCCAAACGGTTTGTATTCAAAAACTGTTCTAAGTCTGACCATTTCGTGGTTTCCGAATTTTCGTTTTGCGTAGAATTTTTAGCACTGAACTTATTCAATGTAAGCTCGTTGTGCAAAAACTTAGGCAGATACGTCCGCAAAAATTCATCCAACGAAATGCCGCGTATTCTCGCTAAATCCTCAGCCATTTTTGCCGTCTGTTCGTCTAAATTCAGTGTTAATTTTGTTTGCATTGGATATTTAATTTATTTG
>DYSM01000141.1 GCA_020718265.1 Draconibacterium orientale
GCATACGATACAAAGCGGCGGTACGCTTGACGTGGACGCCGGTGCATCGCTCATTTTCAGTTGTCGAGATTTGGGAAATACACAATTAAATGTGGACGGAACATTGAAGATTCTCGGTGTAAACGGCAATAACGCAACGGTTACCTCGAACGATTGGCATTCAAACAACATGCGTATTGACATAAACATCAAAAGCGGTGCAACAATCCACGCCCGATATTATTTGATGAAATATTTGTCCAACGAAGGTTTCTTTGTGGATGCCGGTGCAACACTTGATGCCGTAAATAACTTTTCAGACGGAACTTGGTCAGACTTAAACACTTCAACAGCAGCAACATACAACTATTTGTATTGCAATGCCGATGCTACGGGACTAAATCCGATTGACAACGTAATTTTCAATTTCGGCGGAAACCCGACAGTTGGCAAACATTTTAATATTCAAAGAGATGCAACTTCAACAGGTGTCATAAATCTCGGAAGTGCGTGCGGCGGTTTGCTCACGGGCAGTCGTTACGAAGCTGACCCGACAGGCGAAAACCTGACAGCTTCAAGCAAAATAGATTGGGCGCCGATATCCGACATCAATTGGACAGGAAATGTAAGCACCGATTGGTTTAACCCCAACAACTGGTCACCGGCAACGGTTCCGACCAATACGAACAACGCAATTATTCCGATTCGTGCCAACAATCCTATCATTTTCGGACAACACGCAGTTTGTAAAGACCTGAAAATCACGGACGGATTCTTGACTCTGCAAGCAGATTGGAATCTCAGCATCGGCGCGGATGCCTACATCGGAACCGGCACATCTGTCGGTATTCTTGCCGTGGAAGCCTCCACAAGCACCATTACCGTGAACGCCAACTGGACACGCGGGCAAAACGGATTGTTCATACACGGCGACGGAACCGTAATCTTCGGAGCCTCAGGAGGTAGCGTTTCCATTGACCCGCGCAGCTCGGCGTTCGGAAATGTAACCTTCAACGGCGATGCCACATTTATGCTGAATCGCTATGAAATTTTTACAGACGGCGATTTTACGATTTCAAACGGTGTCGTTCAACCGATTGTGAACAACTATTTGTTGCACATCAAAGGCGATTACAACAATATTTCAGGCACATTTGACAACACGATTCTTGGCACGATTTATTTAGACGGCGCAGGAGACCAAAGTATTACAAAAGCAGATTTTTGGACGGTGATTGTGGACGGTGCCGGCAATAAAACCGTAAACACAAGTTGTAAATTCAACGGAAATCTTACCGTAAAACATGCCACACTTGTTGCGGGATGCGCCATTGATTTCAACAATTATGTTCAAATTGATGCTCCCGCAGGATTTAACGACGGCGGATTTACGCACAATTTTATCGGATACCGCTGGACAGGTTTGGGCGCATACACAGGAACGGGAACCATTGAGTTCGAACGAGACGGCTATCAAGAAATTGCGGCGTCCAAGTTCAGTAATGTGCTTTTACAAAACAACAGCGGGGTTACCATGTCCGGAAATGTGGACATGACGGGCAACATGACTTTGATAGCCCCTAATACGTCTTTGAACTTGCAAACCTATTCACTCACAAACACTTCAGGAACAGGCACTCTGTCTGTTGCCGACAGCCGATATTTGTATGTGCGCGGTGCAAACAATTTCCCGACAGGGTTTGCAAATTATGCTTTACACCGAAACAGTTACACCATGTACGACGGCACAATGCCGCAAACCATTGCTCCGGTGCCTGTTACCTACGGTCGCTTGTATTTGGACAACAGCACCAAAACCGCAGGCGGACACTTGGATATCAACGGATTTTTATACATCTACGACGATGTTACGTTTGACATTACCGCCAACAATTATCGCATCAATTTAGAAAGTCATTGGTACAATCAATCGGGAGCTACATTTATTCCGCACCAAGGCGAAGTGATTTTCGACGGAAATGATGCAACCTCGTATATCTTTGTGTATGAACCGAGTAAACTCTCAAATCCGTTCTACAAACTCACGGTAAATAAGGGTGCAGGGCAAGTTTATACCGGCTACACAGACCTCACGGTTCAGAACAATTTGCGCGTTATCAACGGAATTTTCAGCAACGGACGCACCGTCTATGTCGGCGGCGATATGTCCGCATTGTCCGGTAAATTTGCTACAAACGGTACGTATTATCTGAACAAAACATCAGGAACATCAAATTTGCAATTCAACGGTTCTACCATTTACAACCTCACAATCAATTCACCTGCAAGTTATTTCTTGCAAGATGATTTGAAAATGAACGGAATTTTCAATCTCATCGCCGGAACGTTTGACGGGGGCGGACATCTCGTCCGCATGGGTGACTACGGTGAAGTGCACGATATTTCGGGATTATACAAAATCGGCGCAGGCGGAATCTTGCAACTTGCTGATTATTCAACATTTAAAGTAAATTCCGGAGGCGAAATTTGGGTTGTCGGCGAGGCAGCAAATGTGGCTTCGGTTACAAATTATTCGGGCAGATATTATTTCAATGTTGAAAACGGCGGAACGATTCGCGCTCGAAATTATCTGTTTGAATACATGGCAGAAAACGGTATTTACATCAAAAACGGTTCAACCATCCATCCGGATTACAATTTCAGCTACGGAACTTTCACAAATTCAGCCAACGGCGGCGCGTGTTTGCGAATTGAAAACAACCAAAGTTTTACCGAAGCCGGCGGAAATCCGATTGTTGAAGTTTCGTTTCCGTTCAATTCGGGCGGAGGTTCGGCAAATGTCGTAAAAATCAGTGCCGCAGCCGGAACGCTTGACTTCAAAGATTACTACGGCGAATTTGCCGGCGAAGATTTTGATAACGACCCCACAAGCCTTGTCAATTGGATTTCACCGCCTTACGTGATGTGGACAGGAAATATTGACAACGATTGGTATAAAATCGGAAACTGGCAAGTAACAAGCGGTCCCGCACGCATTCCGCTCATTACGGACAATGTCGTGATAACCAAACGCACAAATCAACCTGTTATAAATACAGACGGAGCTGTTGCCAAAACACTTGACGTTCAAACCAATGCAGTGCTTACTTTGGCATCGGCAGCGGTTACCGCAACAACACTTACGGTGGACGACGATGTTACATTTACAGGCATGATTGTGATGACCGATGCAAACAATTCCTTTTCAACCGGCGGAAATTGGTATAACTTGGGCTTGTTCACTGCCGGTCAGGGAACGGTTACGATGAACTCCGTTTTCGGCATAAAAGCGTTGAACAATCGGAGCGATGCGTTTTACAACTTACATATCAATACGGTTTCTGAAATTCAATTAGCTCAAAATCTGACAGTTAATAAAAACTTCATCCTATACAACGGCATGTTCGACCTCACGGCTGATAATCGAATTATGACCGTAAAAGGCGATTTTCTGAACTACGGAAATTTTGTAACCAGAGCCGCAAAACTCGTTTTTGCAGGAACTTCCGGTGCGCAAACCTTCGACCCCGGAACATCTTCGTTCTACAATATTGACATAAATGCAAGTGCCGGAACGACTGTTTCGTTGGCTGTCAATCCGTTGCGTTTGACGCACAACTTGAATGTCAATTCCGGAACATTTACGCTCAACGGTTTGGATTTTTACATGGGCGATGCTTCCGGCACGGATGTTTTGACAATCACAGGCGGAACATTTATCGTTAATGCAAATGCACATTTGCGTCCCGCGAATAATTCATCGGTAGAAGTAAATTCGGGCGGAACAATAAAATTAGTCGGCACAAATGTTGATAATCCGGCGTATGTCATTGCACAATCGGGCAGTTATGCGTTCAGCGTTTACTCGGGAGCAACCATACACATGCGCTATTACGATGTTCAAAACCTTAATGCAAACGGAATTCGAGTAAAATCGGGTGCAATCATTGATGCAACAAACAATTTCTCTTACGGAACTTGGCGCAACGGTGCTACCGCAGGGCAATATTTGTGGCTCGAAAATAATTTTGCCGATTTTACGGTAAAAGGTACATATTTCCACAACGGCGCAGGAGCAAACGTGAAACGTCTTTCCGGCAGCGGTGTGATTTCTTTTGAAGATGCTTTGGGTTTGAAAGCCGGACATTTATACGAAATTGACAGCCCCGCGAACGGAGCAGCAACCGGACTTGTTCGATGGACATTCACGCATCCTGTTTACGTGTGGACAGGCAACGTAAATACAGATTGGAACATCGCCGGAAACTGGGACGGACCGGGTGTTGGTGATCATTTTGTGCCGAATGCGCTGGGCATTGCCCGTATTCCGGACGTTACTGCCACAACCGGAAATAAACCGATTTTGGGAATCAACTCCGCCGATGCTGACGGAACTTGTTACGATTTAATCATTGAACCCATCGGGCATGTTACCATAAACAACGGTAAAAACTTGGATGTGGACAACTCCGTTACCGTTATGACAAACGGCAAACTGACAGTCGCTCCGGGGTCTGCATCGCGAATTAACGTTGCCGATATTTGGTCTATTGACGGCAGATTTGAACACGGATACAGCTCTACAGTTGTATTTGATGCACCCGCCGGAAAATTATTGACCATTGCCGGAACAACAAGTTTCTACAACTTAGAAATAAATTCAACGGGCAATGCCGAATATATCAGCGGTTCAAGCATCCGTTGCGACGGCAGTTTCGGCGTTACTCACGGTGTATTCACGGTGTCTAATCCGACTGATACGCTGTATGTTAAGGGTCATTTTACAAATTCAGGAACGTTCACACACGGCAACGCAATTGTAGTGTTAAACGGAGCGGTAAACCAAACCGTAAATTTTACCGGCGGCATCGGCGATTTATACCGATTGCAAAGTAAAGGTTCTCAAAATAAGATACTTGCCTCAAATTTGACGATTTGGAACGATTTGGAAATTTTTGCAGGTTCAACCTTAAACGGCGGCGCAAACACGCTTTCATTATACGGCGATTGGGTAAATAGAGGCACGTTCAACTCGGCTACGAGCACCATTCAACTTCTCGGCAGCAGTACGCAACTGATTGATAATTATAATGCTGAAACGTTTTACAATCTGGTGGTCAATAATACTTCGCTGACGTTCCCGCAGATTGTGCTTTACGGCGATGTGTCGCTCACCGGAACCAATTGGACAATGACAGACGGAATCTTGGAAACCACAGCAGATGAGATGCTTACGGTCGGACAAAATATTGTTTTGACAGGCGGAAATTCAACGGCAAGCTATGTGAACGGTCCGATAACCAAACTCGGAAATTCGAACTTTACCTTCCCGACCGGCGACGGTGCAAAATTTGCGCGCATCAAAATTTCGGGCATGTCATCCACCGGAACGTTTGTTGCTGAATATCACGAAGCTCCGTATTCCGATGTCTCCTCGCTCGGCGCGGGTTTAGACCACGTCAGCGGATACGAGCATTGGACATTGAACCGAACTGCCGGCACCGCGCAACCCACTGTAACCTTCTTTTGGGAAGACGGCGCACAATCCGGAATAGACAATCCGGCAACACTCACAACTGCCGTTTACACCGCCGTACAGTGGAAAAATACCGGAAACGGCGGAACTACCGGAACAGTTGCCGTAGGAAGCATCACTTCGGGAATACCCTTCACGGAGTTCGGACCATGCGGCTTTGCGGCAACCAACAACACCGAAAATCCTTTGCACGGGTACACAAGTTGGACAGGTTCCATGTCCACCGTTTGGAACAACCCGAACAATTGGACAATGGGCGTACCAACAACCTTAATGGATGCCACAATACCCGCCGCACCTTTGAATCAACCTGTGATTGATGTGGATGCGCAAGTCCGCAAACTGATTATTTACGAAGGTGCTTCGCTGACGGTAAATCCCTTAAAATCACTCACAACTTACGGAAAATTGTATATCAAAGGTACATTTTTGCTCAAATCGGGCATTTCGGGCAATGCGAGTTTGATAAATTTGAATACGATTTCTTACGGTGCAAACTGCTCGGTTACAACACAATTGTATCTCACCGGCGGAAAATACCATCATTTGGCATCTCCAACCACCCAAACCCATACCGATGTGTTCAAGCGCGACCCATATTTGCCATATTTTAATCCGAATTTTTACAATTACACCGAATCCGGTTCAACGTGGGACCAAGTGCCGGCAGATTGGAATGAATTCGACGGAAACATGATTCCGATGAACGGATACACCTATTACGGAGACCGAAATATCACAGCACTCATTGAGCGCGGCGCAGTCGGCAACAATTTTAACACCGGCGATTTTAGCAAAACGCTGTATTACACCGCCGGAACAGAGCCGGAGGTGATACACCGAGGTTGGAATTTTATCGGAAATCCGTATCCCGCAAACTTAGATTGGACGAATGCTGCTTGGACAAAAACCAACATTTACAATTCAATCTATTTTTGGAACGGCGTGAATTATTCCTATTTCGTAGCAGGCGACCCGGCGCAGAACAATGGTTTGGGTGTGAACGACGGCACAAGCATCATTCCGCCCATGCAAGGCTATTTTGTTAAAGTGAAGGAAAACGCAACGCCCGATGTAAACCAAACCGGAACGCTCGTAACGCCGCAAGCTGCACGAACTACTGCGACACACGCATTTTGGAAATCGGCAAATGAAAAAGGCGGTCGAAATGCAGACGTTGTTCGCCTGACCATCGGCAGTAACGGACATTCAGACGAAACCGCCGTGCGATTTTTACCGACATCAACTGCCTCATTTGATGACAATTACGATGCGTTCAAACTTTTACCGTCTGATTGGTATGGCGTTCCGCAAATATACAGCTTTGCCGGCGAAGTGAAGTGTGCCATAAACACGCTGCCGCAAATCACGCACAGCTTGTATATTCCCGTTGGTTTCCATGCACCGGTTTCGGGCAATTTCACGATTACGGCGGCTGATTTCAATTTGAATTCCGAAGAAACGGCGTATTTTGAAGACAAATACACGCACGAAATTTTTGAATTACAAAATTTGAGCTACACGTTCTCATCCGAATCCGGTTCGTTTAACGACCGTTTCGGTATAAAATTCAGAAATACACCAAGTTCGCTTGATGATGCAAATAGGTCGGAAACACCCGAAGTCAGAATCTTTGCAGAAAATCAAATTTTGAAATTCTACTCTGAAACCGGCGATGCGGTAGTTGGTTCGATACAAGTCTATAATTCTGTCGGACAAGTAGTTATGCAATTTGACAATGCACGCGAAGGCTATTTTGAAAAAACCGTCACCCTCGCCGAAGGCATGTATATTGTGAAACTGCAAACCCGCTACGGAACCGAAACGCAAAAGGTAAACATCCGAAAGTAATTTTGTCGGAATTTACCATGTAATACAAACAATGCCAAGGTTTTACAAGAACTTTGGCATTGATTTTTTTTGAAAGAAACTCAAAATTACTAAGTGCTTGTAAGAAGACTCATAACACATTGAAATTCTTTACGGTATAGCGAAATATCGTTCCGAATGTTTTTAGAAATTCAGTTGAAACTATTAAAAAACAAAGAATGACTACTTTTTGACCATTGAATGACTACT
>DYSM01000142.1 GCA_020718265.1 Draconibacterium orientale
TTCACTGAATTATCTGTGTAGATTTGTTGAATCTGTGTTATCTGTGTTCCAAATCTTCGAACAAAAAAGAACACGGATGACACAGATTTTACAGATAATCACTGAATTATCTGTGTAGATTTGTTGAATCTGTGTTATCTGTGTTCCAAATCTTCGAACAAAAAAGAACACGGATGACACAAATTTTACAGATTGTCAGCAAGCTATCCGTGGGAATTTGTTAAATCCGTGGTATCTGAATCTAAAAATAGTGTTTAATTATTTTTCATCTTAAAGTGATTTTTTTACTAAAAACGACTTTTTTTCACCTACGGACGAATATTTTAGTATTTTTGCAAAAAATAAGAACATGGACGAATTATTTGAACAGTTACAACGCTACAATTATTGGGGCGGTCGAACGTTTGACATCGGTTTCAAACGAACGAGTTATTTGACTAAAATCGAAAAATATTTAGGCAATCGCTTAGTGAAAGTCCTTACGGGGCAACGGCGGAGCGGGAAAAGTTTTATTCTGAGACAACTCATTGATTTTCTGATTAATGAAAAAAATATTCCCGAAAAAAATATCTTCTATTTCAACAAAGAATTTATCGGATTTGAAACGGTAAAAAACAGTTCGGATTTGAACCGCTTGTTTGATTTTTACAAACAGAAACTCGCGCCTGAAGGAAAAATTTACATCTTTATTGATGAGATTCAGAATATTGAACATTGGGAACTCTTTGTAAATTCATATTCGCAGGATTTTAGTGCGGATTTTGAAATTTTTATAACGGGTTCCAATTCTCAAATGCTGTCGGGCGAGCTGGCATCGCATCTGTCAGGCAGGTATGTTGTGATTCAAATATTTCCGCTGAGCTATCTCGAATTCATTGATTTCTACCAACTTCTGCCCGAAAAATCGTCTTATTTGCGGTATTTGCGCACCGGCGGCTTACCGGAACTTATCTATTTTGGCGAAGGAGAAGTTGCACGAAACTATGTAGAAAGTTTGAAAAATACCATAATTTTGCGCGATATCATTCAACGCTACGGCATTAAAGATGTGGCATTGTTAGAAAATCTGTTCAGGTTTTTGGCAAATAACATCGGAAATCTGACGTCGTTTACGAATATTGTCAATTATTTTAAAAATTTGTCAAAAAAAACAAGCTACGACACACTTGCTACTTATACAAAAAGTTTATCGGAATCCTTTGTTTTTCACGAAGTTGAACGTTACGATATACGCGGAATGCACACGTTAGGCGGTGTTCGTAAGTATTTTTTAAACGATTTATCGTTCCGCAATTACATTTTCGGATTTACGCCCACGATGGCAAATACAAACCTCGAAAATCTTGTGTATCTGGAACTTATAAGACAAGGCTATAACGTAACGGTTGGCGTTTTAAATCAAACCGAAGTCGATTTCGTGGCACAAGCAGGCGAAGAAACACTATATTTTCAAGTTGCTTATTTGCTTAATACAGAAAAAACAATTGCGCGTGAATTTGAAAATTTGCATCAGATACATGACAATTTTCCAAAATATGTCATAACGATTGACGATTTTAAATTTTCGGATGACAAAGGTGTCAAACACGTGCAGGCTTGGGAGCTGTTTTCGGTTTTCAATGCGAAATAATTATCGAACAATTTGCGGAAAATTGTATTTTTGCAGAAAATTAGTCCATGAAAATCATCAATCCCATAGACGACAAGGCGTTTAAGTATTTAATGCAAGAGCAAAAATACGCTAAACTACTTATCAGTCTGATACTTGACGAAGAGAATATCAAAACGGATTAATTTCGTGTTTCAAATAAATTTCACATGTTGCAAAACAGTTCAAAAAAAAAAAAAATAGTCATAGCCGGCGCAGGTTTTGCCGGACTTCGACTGGCTCGGAAGCTCCGAAAAACAGATTTCTACATAACGTTACTTGATAAACATAATTTTCATCAATTTCAACCGCTTTTTTACCAAATCGCAACGAGCGGTTTGGAGCCAAGTTCGATTTCGTTTCCGCTGCGCAAAATATTTCAACACTCCAAAAATGTGCACATCAGATTGTGCGAAATAACTGAAATTCAGTCGGAAAACAATATTTTGAAAACCTCTGTCGGCGATTTTGGCTATGACATTTTAGTGCTTGCGTTGGGAGCAGATACAAACTTTTTCGGTATGAAAAACATTAAGGAAAAGGCTCTGGGCATGAAAACCACACCGGAAGCGATGCGCATACGAAATTTGATTCTGAAAAATTTTGAAGATGCGCTCGTAACAACCGATGAATCAACACGTTTGGCGATGATGAACATAACAATCGTAGGCGGCGGACCTACGGGCGTGGAACTTGCAGGTGCGCTCTCCGAAATGCGAAAATTTGTGTTGCCCGAAGATTTTCCCGAACTGGATTTTTCAAAAATGAATATTTATTTGCTCGAAGCCGGCAGTAAATTGCTTGGAGCAATGTCGGAAAAATCGCAAAATAAAGTGCTAAACTATTTGCAAAATTTAGGTGTAGAGGTTATGTTGAATGCACAAGTGAAGGACTTTGACGGCACAAATATCTACCTGAATGATAAACAGATACATGCTAAAACTTTGATTTGGGCAGCAGGTGTTTCGGCAAATACCGTATCCGGACTTTCGCAAGAAAGTATAACACGCGGCAACAGATTGAAAACCAACAGATTTAATCTTGTCGAAGCTTACGAAAACACTTACGCACTTGGCGATATGGCTTACATGACCGAGCCTGATTTTCCGAACGGACACCCGCAAGTGGCGCAAACTGCAATTCAACAAGCCGACAATTTAGCTAAGAATTTGCTAAATATTCAAAAAAACAAACCACTTAATCAATTTTTATACAAGGACTTAGGCGCAATGGCAACCGTAGGACGAAATTTAGCTGTTGTCGATTTGAAAAAAATGAAATTTTCAGGCACAATCGCATGGTTTTTGTGGCTTTTTGTGCATTTGATGGCAATTGTCGGCGTGAAAAATCGGGTGTTTATTTTTGTAAATTGGGTCGTCAGCTATTTTACTTATGACCAATCGTTGCGGCTAATTTTACAAACCTCGAATCCGAATATAGGGAACCGATAAATAATTTCAGTTCAAAACCATTGATAACCCAATACATGTTCAAGAAAATAATATTTAGCCTCGCAATTTTGTTACAACTGAGCTATCAAACGTATGCTCAGCACGATGCCGACACTTTGCTCAATGTAATGCTCAAATACAAATTGAACGAAAATTTTTTACCGGATTCAATTTCCTCTGATACAAGTATTAACGCATTTCACATCTTTAAACTACCTGAAAAACAGAGCATTTCTGTTTCAACCTTAGGAAACTTGGGCTCGGCATACCAAAGCAACGTCTTTTTCGACCGTGATGATACCTATTTCAACGACTACATTTTTTCAAATCCGTACTATCTTTACACGTTTTCAGCACGTAACAATTTGTATTTCAACACCCGAAAACCATATACAGAAGTTTTTCATTCCATGAGTTCAAAGGCAAAAGATGAGCAAACGTTACGCTTTATACACACCCAAAACGTGAATCCGTTTTTCAATATAGGTGCTGATTATCAAATGTTTACATCGCTTGGGGAATATCAGAATCAACAAGTCCGAATGAACTCTGTTACGTTCCATGCAAATTACGAAAAAAAACGCTATCAACTTCACGCGGCACTTGTTTACAATAATTTCAAATATCAAGAAAACGGCGGCGTTGTGGACACAAGCACCGTCGATATTAATTTAATTTCGTCCTATTTAGAGGGTGCAAATTCAAAAATAATCCATCGAGATATTTTTGCAAGTCAAAAATATTTATTTGGTAAAATGCAGACCTTCAACTACAAAGACACAATTGTAAAACGCATAAACGCCAAATTCAGCATCGGACACTCTTTTCAACAAGGCGTACGACATCGCACTTATGAAGATGCAGAAGCAGCCCAAAACGGATATTATGAAAACTTTTATTTAATTCCTACAAGTTCCTATGATTCAACTGCTTATAGATTTATAGAAAATCGAATTTCCGTCAATTCTGAGCGTGTATTCACTCAAAAAACAGGGCTTAAATTTACAGCCGGCGTTGGAAATATTCAAAAACGATATTTTAATTTTAAAGAATATTTGTATTCAAATTATTTAAGTTATTATTCTGATAATCTGATATTTGCAACAATTAAAAAGTCAGTGTTTGAATATTCGGAACTAAAATTCAACGGCGAGCAATACGTTTCGGGCTATCGGGCAGGCGACTATCGTTTTTCGGTAAATTTATCCAAATTTGGAGCAGACAGCAGTTTATTCGCATTCGATTTAAACGTAAAAGCAGAACGCAAGAATCCGGATTTTTTTACAACTAACTTTTATTCAAATCATTATGAATGGGAAACGGACTTTATTCCGAGCGAAAGATTGCAAGCCGAACTTAGTGCAGGAATTCCAAAATACAGTTTTGAAGTAAAAGCCTCCGGAGCGCAACTTATTAATTACATTTATTTCGGGATAGATGCAAATCCGAAACAATACGATGATAATCTGACAGTTATGTCTGTATCGTTGCGAAAAGATTTTCATTTTAAACATTTACACCTTTATAATACTGCAATTTGGCAACAATCGGGAAACGATTCCGTTTTGAGCTTACCCGAACTTGTTTTTTACCACGGTTTAGCGGTTCAGATGTATTATAAAACACACTTATCCTTACAATTAGGTTACGAAATTTCGTACAGCACAGCCTATAAAATGTCGGGTTTCAATCCGGCAATCGGTCAATTTTACAACGATTATTCGGCGAATGCCGGAAATTATCCGATTGCAAATGCCTTTGTAAACGCGAGAATCAAGCGAAATGTTCAACTTTTTTTCAAATTTGAGCACTTAAATTCCGGCATTACACAACTGCTTTACACGCCTGTGACACACTATCCGATAAAAAGTCGGATTTGGAAAATTGGCGTAAAATGGACGTTTAAAAATTAATTTCCTATGAACGAAGTTGCATATAATCAGATGCTTAAAGAGAAGAATCGTGTTGCGGCATTGTCTGTTTTTGCAGCATTTTTGATGACAACTTTCAAAATAATTGTCGGAATAGCAACCGGCAGTTTGGGCATTTTGTCGGAAGCGTTACATTCCGGGTTGGATTTGCTTGCCGCTGCACTTACATGGTTTGCGGTGCGCGTATCGGACAAACCGGCAGACGAAGACCACCATTTTGGACACGGAAAAATTGAAAATCTGTCGGCATTTATCGAAACACTTTTGCTTTTGGTTACGGCAGGTTGGGTGATTTACGAAGCTATAAACCGCTTATTATCAGGCAGTACGCATATTGAAGTCGGCATTGGGAGTTACATTGTGGTTATTTCGTCCATTATTATCGACTTTACACGTTCGCGCGCCTTGATGCGTGTGGCAAAAAAGCACAACAGCCAAGCCTTAGAAGCTGATGCTCTGCATTTTGCAACAGATGTTTGGAGTTCAGCCGTTGTGTTAGTCGGCTTGATTTGCGCAAATTTCGGAATTTACATTGCGGACAGCATTGCAGCTATCGGCGTGGCAATCATCATCATAGCTGTTTCATACAAATTAGGTAAACGTGCGCTGAATGTACTTTTGGACAAAGTTCCGAGTGAAACTGTTGCGCAAATACGTGATTTATTGAAAGATGACAAAAGTTTTGAAACCTATCACGACCTGAAAGTTCGCGCTTCCGGATCCGATATTTTTGTCGAATTAAACATTCATTTACAGGCAAATACGAGTTTCGTAACCTCGCATGAAATCGCTTCTAAAATTGAATCGAAAATAAAAACCGTAATTCCGCGCAGTTTCGTGCATGTGCATGTCGAACCGGATAAACACACAGAAGATTAGTTTATGCAGCAGTATCTCAAATTGTTAGACCATGTGCTGACCAACGGCGTGCACAAAGAAGACCGCACCGGAACGGGCACAATCAGCGTGTTTGGCTATCAAATGCGCTTCAATTTAGAAGACGGATTTCCGCTTCTGACAACCAAAAAATTGCACTTAAAATCCATTTTGCACGAATTGTTGTGGTTCATCAGCGGCTCGACAAATGTTAAATACTTGCAAGACAACGGCGTACGTATATGGAACGAATGGGCGGATGCCGAAGGCGAACTCGGTCCGGTGTACGGCTACCAATGGCGCAGTTGGACTGCCGACGGCGGACGACACATCGACCAACTTTCACAAGTCATAGATGCGCTTAAACGCAATCCCGATTCGCGCCGACACATTGTAAGTGCTTGGAATGTAGGCGATTTGGACGATATGAAACTTCCGCCTTGTCATATTTTGTTCCAATTTTATGTTGCCGACGGAAAACTTTCCTGCCAAATGTATCAGCGAAGCGCCGATATTTTTTTGGGTGTACCGTTTAATATTGCCTCGTATGCGGTTCTGTTACAAATGATTGCACAGGTTACGGGCTACAAAGCCGGCGAATTTATCCACACCTTGGGCGATGCGCACATTTACACCAACCACATTGAGCAGGTAAAACTCCAACTCACGCGCGAGCCTCTGCCCTTGCCTGCTCTGCGTTTGAACCCAAATGTAAGTTCTGTTTTCGACTTTAAATACGACGATTTTACGCTCGAAAATTATCAATCGCACCCGCACATCAAGGGCGATATTTCGGTATGAAATGGAGCGTACAGCACGCAGATTTTACGAATGCAAGCTCGCGGATGACACTAAATTCGCGAAACAAATCCGTTTAATCCGCGTTCTTATTGTTTAAGCAGTGCCAAAATTCAAACTCATTATTCAAACTAAAACTTTGGCACGAAAAATGCCTCAATTTTAGCAAGATATACCAATGTTATGGAACTCCTGTTTTTTGTAGCTCTTGCCCCGATTTTTCTCATCGGACTTTACATTTACCGCCGCGATAAATACGAACGCGAACCTGTCGGATTGCTGTTTCGCGCGTTGCTGGCGGGCGGATTGTCCGTCATTCCGATTCTGTTTTTGGAAATCGGTTTAGGAAATTATTGGATAAATAAATTCGGCGAAGGCGCCGTAACCCTGTCGAGTGCGGCTTACGATGCGTTTGTTGTTGCCTCATTTTCAGAAGAATTGTTCAAGCTTTTGGCTGTGTTTCTGTTTTTTTGGCGAAACAAAAATTTCAACGAACGTATGGACGGTATTGTGTATGCGGCATTCGTATCGCTTGGCTTTGCGCTGGTGGAAAATGTGCTTTACGTGTTCCAAAACGGTATGCCTACCGGCATTCTGCGCGCCTTTACAGCGGTTCCCTTGCACGCAGTTACGGGCATCGTGATGGGATTTTTCCTCGGATTTGCAAAACTTTCGGCAAACAAACGCACTGCAAATTTGCTTGCAGCCTTTTTCGTCCCGTTTCTCATTCACGGATTTTACGATTTTATGATCATGTCGCAAAACGGTATTTTGCTGTTGTTGTTTGTTCCGTTTATAGTTTTTATGATTATTTTCGGCATCAAAAAAATTCGCGCACATGCCGAATCTTCGCCGTTTAATCCTAAAAATCAGCAAGATACGCCGCC
>DYSM01000572.1 GCA_020718265.1 Draconibacterium orientale
TGGCTGGACGGCTTCGCCGTCCCCGCCCCAGCGCAGGTAATGCAAACCGTTGGGCTGTACTTGGCACAATTGACAATTGACGTTCAATCAAAGCGTGGTTATACTGCAAGAAACAGAAAGGTATAACCAATGGCAACTACAGTTAAAACGGCAATCTCAATTCAAAAATCTTTATTCGAGCAGGCTGAAAATCTGGCGCAAGAATTGAATGTTTCCAGAAGTGAGTTATTTGGGCTTGCGATTGAAACATTTGTCAAAAATCATCAGAATCAGATGTTATTGCAGGAAATCAATAAAGCATATTCTGATGAACCAGATACCAGCGAAAAAATTCGTCTCTCCAAAATGCGCAAACAACATCGAAAAGTTGTGAGGGATAAATGGTAATCAATCAAGGTGATATTTACTGGATAGATTTGGATGAGCCAACAGGGTCAGAGCCAGGTTACAGTCACCCTCACGTTGTTGTCCAAAATAATATTTTCAATGCCAGCAGAATTAACACCGTGATTGTTTGTGCTTTAACTTCAAATATTAAAAGAGCAGAAGCCCCAGGAAATGTACTTCTTGAAAAAGGCGAAGCAAATCTATCAAAGCAAAGCGTAGTTTTAGTTTCCCAAATTTTTACGGTAGATAAGACGCAGTTGGGAGAATTTATTGGCACACTGTCGGAACGTCGAGTAAAGCAGATAATTGAAGGCATTTACTTGATGACAGAAATTCGCAATCTTGATTGAGTAGTTTTAGATAGGCAAGGAGTCTTGCAAAACAAAAACAGCCCAACAAAGCATGCACCCGACGTGTGGGATTCTGCGCGATTTACAGGCATTTTTCTGGCTTCGGGCTTTTTCTACATCTCAAACATTGTCCACGCTCACCCACACGCGGGTAACGCAAACCGTTAGGTGCTTCGCTGAAAAGCAAAACCAAGAGCAAAGACAAATCAGGTTCTGCAAAAATTGAAGTTTATCAAGTTGGCGAAAGTCTTTTTTTAGCGGTGGTTTTGGCAAGTTTATCTTTTTCGTTCACTTCGGTTCTGGTTTCCAATTTATCGGTTTTCCAAATTTAGTTTTGTCTTTTCAATTTTCGTTTTGCCATTGGTCAAGGTTCTGGTTAATTTCGGCTTGTGATTATTTGGCGTTTCTTTTGGTCAAGTCAATTTGGCAAAAGTTCTTTTCTTCGGCTTTGTTCGTGGTCGGTTGTCGAGCCTGCCGAAACACAATTTTGTAGGTTCTCAAAATCGGCGCATCTTCTTTGGCAAAGGTTTTGGTAAAAGTAGTTTG
>DYSM01000143.1 GCA_020718265.1 Draconibacterium orientale
TATCAGTAATTTAACTTTACAAACTTTCAATTTTATGACTTTTTATACTGAACTCTTATATCATTTAGAATTTCAACAAGTAATGAGTTTTCTTACAAGCACTATATACAATAGTTCGTTAGATTTTAGAATATAGATGTTAGACATTAGACTCAAATCGCTTAATTCCAATTAGTTACAATCATACTCTTATTCGAGAAATTTTCTTATCTAATTTACAATAAATCAATATCTTACAAAAAATATTAACGGAGTATTGATATAAGTTCAATTGAATTTACATGAATGAGAAATTATAATCAAAATGGAAGTTTATCATAGTATTGAGCATTTTTCGGACAAATCATCTTTGTTCGGGCAAAAAATAATGGCATTTAATAAATACGACGGTTCAAATTTTAGAGTTGAATGGAATTATCGTCTTAGAAATTCTATACAAAAAGGCTTCACCAACTTCGGAACCAGAACTCAGCAAATTACCGAAAAAACGCCGCATTACGGCGAGGCGGTTAAAATTTTTTTAGAAAAATATGCCGAGCCGTTATGCGAGAGTTTGTCTGACAGAAAAAAACGCTCGCCTTTTAACGGTGTCGATAAGGTAACAGCGTTTTTTGAATTTTTTGGACAAAACAGTTTTGCCGGATTTCATAACCAAACCGATGAAAAGGATTTGGTTTTATTCGATGTTCTTCTTGATAAAATTGGATTTTTACCGCCAAACGAATTTCAAGAAATTTTCAGCAAACAGTGGTATTTACATTCAGCCGAATTAATTTTTCAAGGAATTTTGACCAAAGAATTTTCAGAAACAATAAAAACAAATGTCTGGAATTTACCCGTAGCCAAATATCCGCAAGTAAAAGAAGGTGTTGTTTGTAAGCAAATTTCAGCTCCGATTGGTCATAAATTAGAGATGACCAAAATAAAAACCGAATGGTGGATAAAAGAATTAAAAAGCAGACATCCGTCAAATTATGAAAATTTGCTTTGAGAATAAAGTTACACAAACAGACATCTGTTTGTGTTTAAAGAAAATAATTACTTTTGCAACCAAAATCCTAAGCATTCGGTATGGATATTTATGTTGATATTGGTCTAAGTTTTTTAGACGTACTGATTTCACTCGCGCTCTTTTGGGCAATTTATCGCGGCTACAAGCGCGGCGCAATCATACACGCCGTGTCGTTGCTCGTGTTGTTGGTCGGCTTGGGCATTTCGGCAAGTTTATCTTATGCTCTGTTCGGTTACATGCAGGAACGCGCGCGCGTAACACTTTACAATTTGCCGGTCATTTTGTTTTTTGTGTTTGCTGTGTTGTCTGTCATCGGCGCGCATTTTACGGCAAATAAAGTAGCAACCAATGTAGGTGCCGAAGCCAAAGGTTTTGTAAACAAGCTGTTAGGCGTGCTCGTAAATGTTGTTAAATATTTGTACATGACCAGCGTAGTGCTCATTATGTTGTTTAAAATTGACGCAAATTATGATTTTATCCACGAAAAAGAGCAAACCAGAACCAAACTCTATTATCCTGTTTTGAACATCGCACCGGCAACATTCAAATTGCTTCGTTTCAACGAATTATACCCCGTACCGACCGAAAAACCGCGCGAATTTCGCAACGATGGCAGCGCAGACGATTACGTTATTCCGGAAGATATTGATAATACATAAATAATGAAACAGATAGATACAAAAATAATTTTAGGAGATAGTTTGCAGGTATTAAACTCATTATCAGACAATAGTATTGATTTGATAATTACATCTCCACCGTATGCAGACCAGAGGAAATCTACTTATGGAGGAATACATCCTGACAAATATGTCGAATGGTTTTTGCCGTTTACCGAACAAATGTTGCGAGTTTTGAAATCGGACGGGACTTTTATCTTGAATATTAAGGAAAAAGTAGTTGAAGGCGAACGAAGTACCTACGTTCTTGAGCTTATTTTGGAAATGAAAAAACAAGGATGGTTATGGACGGAAGAGTTTATCTGGCATAAGAAAAACAGTTTTCCCGGTAAATGGCCTAATCGTTTTCGAGATGCATGGGAGCGACTTCTACAGTTTAATAAAACAAGATATTTCAACATGTATCAAGACAACGTCAGAATTCCTGTTGGGGAATGGGCAAAGGACAGGCTGAAAAATTTGAGTAGCACAGATAAAATCAGAGATAATGCTAAGAATGGCAGCGGATTTGGTAAAAATATCTCAAATTGGGTTGGTCGAGAAATGGTTTATCCTTCCAATGTGCTGCACATTGCAACTGAATGCAACAACAAAAACCACAGTGCAGCATTCCCTGACGGACTGCCCGAATGGTTTATAAAACTGTTTACCAACGAAGGGGATGTTGTTCTTGACCCTTTTTTAGGTTCAGGAACAACGTGTACTGTTTCCAAAAAAATGAATCGAAATTCAATCGGAATCGAAATAAATTCAGAGTATCACACTATTGCTGTTGAAAATTGTAAAAGTATAAGTTCAGAACCTAAATTATTTGCTCAAATTTATGAATAAACTAAATATTTCAGATGTAGTAGAATATGTGGAACTTAATATAGGAACGTTTCACGAGAAAAGATTACTACGATTGGATTCGATAAAACTTTCACAAATATTAAAAAAGAAAAACCCATACTTACACAAGGCAAAAAATGTAGAAACGTCTGAGCAATTGATAAAAAATATCGTAGATGCACAAATTATTTCAAGTGATGAAACTATTTTTGGCGATTGGTTGGAGGGTCTAGCTGTTTTTATTAACAAAAAAGTTTTCGGAGGGATAAAATCCGGTATTAACGGAATTGATTTAGAGTTTGAAAATAATAATACACGTTACATTGTATCTGTCAAATCCGGTCCAAATTGGGCTAACAGTAATCAAACTAAAAAGTTAATTTCAGATTTTAAATCGGCAAAAAAAACACTCAGAACAAGCAATTCGCAAATGAATGTTGTAGCTGTAAACGGATGCTGTTACGGCATAGATAATAAACCGGACAAGGGAGAATATTTTAAATATTGCGGTCAAAAATTTTGGGAGTTTATTTCCGGAGAAGCAAATCTTTATATTGATATTATTGAGCCGCTCGGACACAAGGCTCGTGAAAAAAATGAAGAGTTCATGCACTCGTATCCGTTAATTATAAATAAATTTACAAAAGAGTTTTCATCTCAATATTGTGATGATTCAGGAGAAATATTGTGGCAGAAAATAGTCGAATTTAATTCAAGTCAAACAAAAAATAAATGACAAATTTTATACAAGAACTCACGTGGCGCGGCATGTTGCATAACGTGATGCCCGGAACGGAAGACCAACTGAACCAAGAACTTACAACGGCGTATTTGGGCATTGACCCAACGGCGGATTCCTTACACATCGGGCATTTGGTAGGCATCATGATGCTGAAACATTTGCAAAATGCAGGGCACAAACCTGTTGCTCTGCTCGGCGGCGCAACCGGCATGATTGGCGACCCGTCAGGCAAATCGCAAGAACGCAATTTATTGAGTGAACAAGAATTACGCTATAATCAAGAAGCCATTCGTAAACAATTGTCCAAATTTTTGGATTTCGATTCCGATGCGCCGAATAAAGCAATCCTCGTCAATAATTACGATTGGATGAGCACGTTTTCGTTTCTTGATTTCATTCGCGACATCGGCAAGCACATCACCGTAAATTACATGATGGCAAAGGATTCCGTAAAAAAACGCATCGCATCCGAAGAAGAAGGCGGCGCGGAAGGCATGTCGTTTACCGAGTTTACGTATCAACTCGTGCAAGGCTATGATTTTCTGCATCTTTACAAAACGCACGGCTGCAAACTCCAACTCGGCGGCTCCGACCAATGGGGCAATATTACCACCGGCACGGAAATGATACGCCGCATGGAAGGCGGTAAGGCTTACGCAGTTACGTGTCCGTTGCTCACGAAATCGGACGGCGGCAAGTTCGGAAAAACTGAAAAAGGCAACATTTGGCTCGATGCCGAAAAAACTTCGCCGTACACGTTCTACCAATTTTGGATAAATGCTGACGATAAAGATGCCGAACGTTTTATCAAGATTTTCACAACGTTTACCCACGAACATATAGCCGAATTGATTGCAAAACATGCAGAAGCACCGCATTTGAGACTTCTGCAAAAAACATTGGCACAAGAACTTACAACCTTAGTGCACGGCGAGGAGCGTTTCAATTTTGCAATTGAAGCATCGCAAATTCTGTTCGGAAAAGGCACCAAAGAAACACTTGAAAAACTGTCGGATGCAGATTTTAATGCGATTTTTGCGGATGTTCCTCAATATCAGGTAGAAAAATCAAAGTTTGATGCCGGCGTTCCTGTTCTTGACCTTTTAGCCGTTGAAACCGATATGCTGAAATCAAAAGCCGAAGCTCGACGACTTGTTCAGGGTAACGGATTGAGTATCAACCAAGAAAAATACTCAAATGTCGAAGGTTTGATTACAAAAGACCAACTTTTGAACGGAAAATATTTGCTTATTAAAAACGGAAAAAAATATTCTGTGATTACGATTTTAGAATCTTGACATTTTAATAATTTGAATTATGGAAATCCAAACATTGAAGTATTCTGTCATAGAAGAACTTACAAAGATTAATAATCCTGAAATAATTTCGAGGCTTCGTGATTATTTGTTCAAATTGACCAGCTTAAATGAGCCTAAAATACAGTCATTTGATAAATTTAAAGGAATTTGGACAAAACAAGAAGCTATGGATTTTGAAAAATCTATCGAAGATTGTGAAAAAATCAACCTTGATGAGTGGTAGAATGTACATGTTGGACACAAATATTGTAATTGATATTTTCAGAGGTAATATTAAAACATTAAGCTGTTTGTCTTTTGATACAGAAGAGATTGTAATTTCTTGCGTTGCTTATGGAGAACTTGTTTACGGGGCAGAAAATTCAAATTACAAATCAAAACATCTTAATCAAATTGACGAATTTGTGCAAGTTTGCAAAGTCTTTTCTGTTACTAAACAGACTGCTGATGTTTATGGCAGAATTAAAGCTGCACTTAAAATTTCCGGAAAACCAATTCCTGAAAACGATGTTTGGATAGCAGCTCACGCTATTGAGTCAGATTCCTTTTTAGTAACCAAAGACAGTCATTTTTCAGTTGTCAATGGATTGAAACTTATGCTTCTAAAAGAATAGAAAAGAAATAGTATGAAACGCCAGCATAACGCAACACCGTCGGGCAAAACAGAGCAGAAAACGGTTTCAAAATCGCCTAAATTTAAAGCTCTACAAAGCGAAAGCAGCTCTTTACAAACGCGACTAATTGCGTTGTTTATCACGCTTATCGTAACGTTTGTTGCCTATTATCCGGCTTTGGATAACGAACTCACAAATTGGGATGACAAGCAATATGTGGTCGAAAATCCTCATCTGAAAAGTTTTTCGGGAGAGACGGTAAAGGCAATTTTTTCCGAAAAAAGCTACATGGGTAACTATCACCCGCTCACAATGTTATCGCTGAATGTGGATTATGCAATAGGTGGCGAAGATGCGGACGGAAACATTAATCCGTATCCGTTTCATTTAATCAATGTGCTTCTGCATCTGTTAGTTACGTTGTTGGTTTTTCAGTTTTCTTACAAAATTTCAGGTCGGTTGATGGTCGCTTTCGTGGCGGGCTTGCTTTTCGGCACGCACACGTTGCATGTGGAGTCAGTTGCTTGGGTGTCCGAGCGAAAAGATGTGCTGTATTCGGTCTTTTTTGTCGGCGGTTTGTCGGCGTATTTAAACTATATTGACAAGAAAAAGGTTGGTTATTTCGTGCTTTCACTCGTGTTGTTTCTGCTTTCGTTATTGTCTAAGGGACAGGCAGTTTCGCTTGCCGTAACGTTGGTTGCGATAGATTATTTCAGAGACAGAAAATTGTTTTCCGGTAAAGTAATTTTGGAAAAAGTGCCGTTTTTTCTGCTTGCAATCGGCTTTGGTTTGTTTGCCGTTTACGCGCAACAACAGGGCGATGCCATTGCGGACGAAGAAAAATACGAACTTCACAAACGCGTCGGTTTTGCCGGCTATGCGTTCATGCAGTATATTTTGAAACTTATTTTGCCGGTAAATCTTTCGGCAATGTATCCGTATCCGGACATTGTTAAACAAACGATTCCGGCATATTATTGGCTTGGGCTAATGCCTTCAATATTAACTATTTGGGCGTTTTTAAAAACTTATAAAACAAATAAACCTATTGCGTTTTCAATTCTGTTTTTTGTCATCAATATTTTTCTTTTGTTGCAATTTCTTCCGGTCGGAAGTGCGGTTCATTCCGACAGATACGCGTATATTCCGTCGATTGGATTTTACCTTTTGCTCGGATTTACGGCACAATATCTTCTTGAAAAAAAGAATTTTAATCGAAATATTCTATACGGAATAACAGGAGCTTATGCTTTGATTTTGACAATTTTAACGATGCAACGCAGCGAAATTTGGAAAGACAGCATGACTCTTTGGAATGATACCATTGCCAAACAACCCAAAGCTGTTACGGCGTGGAACAATCGCGGAAGCGAAATTGACAGGATGGCTAAAAAGTTAGCCGATAACAATGATAATCAGCAAGCTGTGAGTTTGCGTATGAAAGCAATTTTGGATTTTACCGAAGCCATAAAAGGCAAACCGGATTACGCGAACGCGATGTACAACCGAGGCAGCTCGCGTTATGAAATATGCAAAGTTACACGCGATACGCTCATGCTGAAAGATGCTTTGGCAGATTTTACCGAAGCTATAAAATACGACGCTCGTTTTGCTGAGGCATACCACAACAGAGGCAATGTGACTGCGGAACTTGCTGATTTTATGACAAATACACAAAAACAATCGTCTGCTTGGCGTTCCGCATTGCAAGATTTCGATATTGCAATCGGTATGAAATCCGATGACGGAAGTTTCTATGTAAATCGCGGCGTAACGAAAGGAAAACTCGGACAGTTAGATGCTGCGATTGTTGATTTTGATTTTGCCTTAAAATTGGGCGGCGAAAACGAATCAGTTTATTCAAACCGAGGTTTGGCAAAATCGCGCATCGCTGCAAATTATCTAAATACTCAGACAGAGGCAGTTACGAAAAAGTTTTTATATTATCCTGAAAATCAAGAAATTGAAAAACGTAAACAACTTGCGCAACAATTTTATGCCGAAGCTATTGCGGATTATGATAAAGCATTGAAAATCAAACCTAAATTTTTGACCGGATATTACAACAGAGCCATTGCGTATCTTAATTCGGACAAACCGAACGAAGCCATTCGAGATGCGGATTTTGCCTTGAATTTAGACCCAAAATTTTCAGAAGCGTGGATTTTGCGCGGTCAAGCACATTTGAAATTGAACGACACAAAGCAATCCTGCATGGATTTTGCCAAAGCGCGTGAATTAGGGCATCCGTATGCGCAGGCGTATTTGGACGCATATTGCAAATAAAAAGAATATGCTTCTTTGGTTTTTATTTGCGGCGGAAACCTGAAAACAGAGCTTTAAAAAAAGC